>JAUVRN010000235.1 GCA_030597645.1 Candidatus Zixiibacteriota bacterium | reverse complement strand
CGGCGCGGTGCGGAGTGCAGGGGCGACGAGGGCGCCCACCCCAGTGGCCGGGGCAGGCACGCAGCTGAGAACCGCACGCCGGCCACCGAGATCTACACGGAGGGCGCCGTAGCGACCGGCTCAGGCGTCATGGCCGTCGTGTACACAGGAAATTCCCACCTCCAGTTGCACAACATCACCGGCTGGGTCAAAAGCGAAGAGCTCGGTGAGGTGACGTTCGTGGGTGAAACCGGCGGGCGGCTGTCCGGGCTGGTGGTCGAGCAGGGTGCGTCCTGCTCGCTCTATGCCAATGTCGATCGCAAGCTCATTACCGGGGACTTTACACGTCTCGGCATCGAAGTGATGCTGTCGGGGGTGGCACTGTCGCTGGCGGAAGATTTGTTCGAAGACGAAGAAGCGGACGACGCCTCCTGAGGCGCTGACCCTTCGGTGCTGCGGATCAGATGACCATTCGCTGCGGCTGCAGCGACGCGATGAACTCCTTGAGATCACGAGAGAGATCCGAAGCGTACTGGTAGCGCTCGCGCGGATCCTTGGCCAGGGCCTTCTCACAGATGCGGTCGAAGGCTTCCGGGATGCTCCCGTCCGATTCGGTGGGACGCCGCGGCCGTTCGTTGAGAATGTTGAAAATGAGCTTGTTGATGTTGTCGCCGGTGAAGGGCTTTCCCTTGGTCAGCAATTCGTACATGACGATGCCGAGGGAATAGATGTCTGAGCGCCGGTCTACGCCCTGTCCGGACAGTTGTTCGGGTGAAATGTAACTGGGTGTGCCGAGGGCCACGCCGGTCTGGGTCATGTTGGAATGCGCCATCCGGGCGATGCCGAAATCCATGACCTTCACCTTGAAGTTGTCCATCACCATGATGTTGGCCGGTTTGACGTCGCGATGCACCAGTTCGTTGGAATGCGCGTACTCCAGGGCGTCGCAGACCTGGATCATGAGCTTGGCAAAGATCTTGTAGTTGAGCGACATCTTCTTCAGTACCGCGCGCTCCAGCGTGTATCCCTTGAGAAACTCCATGGCGATGTAGTGTACGTCGCCCTGTGAACCGACGTCGTAGATCGTCACGATGTTCGGGTGCGAGAGCTGACCGGCGGCCTGGGCCTCGCGCAGGAGGCGGTTGCGAAGCTCCTCCCTTTCGTCTGGCGGTACGGCCAGATCGAGCCGAACCGTCTTCATCGCCACGGGGCGATTGATGGCCGGATCGATGCCCTTGTAGACGATGCCCATGGCGCCGCGGCCGATCTCTTCCAGGATGCGGTAACGGCCGAGGTACTGCCCGGATTCGGTCTGTGTGGCACCCTCCACTTTGAACGGTGCCGGATCGACGGGCGGTGGAGGCGCGGCGCCGTCCACGGTCTGCGTACTCTCGGGGCGCGGGGCGGGTGCCGGCGGCGGGGATTCGGCAGGTGTGCCCGCGTCTTCACGCATTTCCGCGGGCATCATACCCAGAGACGGAGCATCGTCCGAGAGGTCGCCATCGGCCGCTCCGCCCGTAGGCAGCATGGCGGTCGGCGGCGTCGGTTTGGCGTCACGATCGACGAACTCGGTGGGATCGGATTTGCCCAGGCGGGTTGTGTCCTGCGACGCCACGTGGACCTTACGGCTGTGGTCGTCGATGCCCGTATGGGGCACGCCCGTGTGAATGGTCTGTGACGATTCACTCGTGACGATGGCGCCGGAGCCCTCCGAAGCGCGGTGGTCGATCACGACGCCCGGACGGCTGGCGCGTTTGCGCGGCCTCGACATCTGCGATTCGGATTCTTCCGTGGCGTTCATCAACGGGCTCACGGCCATGAAGAAAATGATCTCGATGGCAGGGTAAAACGTCTGGGTGACCCAGCCAAACGCGGTGAACAGCAGATACTGCATGTTCACGATCACGAACAGGGAGATGCCGAGGATGATGAACCGGAACATCGGGCTCACCTTGGGCAGCACCACGGCCGAGAACACGCCAATGAGGCCGAGGATCAGCAGGTCGAACAGTGCGGAGTAACTGGGGGTACGCACGTAGCTGGCGCGCATGACGTTTTCGATCGCGGTGGCCGTGACCTCCACGGCGGGCACATCGTTGGCCGTGCGAGTGGTCAGCGACACACGGCCGGCGAATCCCGTGGGTCCCACGACGACGATCTTGCCGGCCAGGTTGACGGGCGCGCGCGTCGTGTCGAGGAACATCGCGCCGGAGTGATAGGCAAACGTACCCGCGGGGCCATAGTAGTTGAGCAAGCAACGCCCGCGATCGTCGATGGGGATCTCGCGATGGCCTACCTTGACCGCCTCGCCCGGTTCCAGCCACCACTGCCTATGGGTCACATCGCTCTGCAGCGAGACCGCCCACAGCACGCTGGAAGCAAAGGGGACACCGCCGTAATCGATGAGCAAAGGAAACCGGCGGACCACGCGGTCGGCGTCGAGCAGCGGCGTGATGGAACCCAGGGCCTCGGCGGAGTCGGCGAGGTAGTGGTCAGGACCAAACATGGCCTGGGCATTCATGGCGGCACCCGGCGGAAAGCGCTCCGCCCAGGCGGCATGTCGATAGGCTGCGGGCACAGCAGGTACCGAGACGCCGAGGTCCGCGAAGGTGAACTGCATCGGGAGTACGATACGGTTGTGATCGGTGATCAGTTTCACGAGCAGTGAATCGTCATCCCGATTCTTGGCGGGTGTCACGCTGCGCCAGTCGAAGACACACACCACGGCCGCCGGCTTGGCCCGAACCAGGCCCGACAGCAGCCGGACCAGCGAATCCCGGTTCATCGGCCAGCCGATGCGATCCATGGTCACGTCATCGAGCGCGCAGATCACAACCTCCCCGGAGACGGGCCGTGCGCCGCGAAACTGGAACATGGAATCCTGGACGGTCAGCTCGATGCGCTCGAAGGTCGGGTTGCCGTCGAGGAAGAGCGCAATCACGAGTACCGTGATGAGCAGGTACAATACGATGGAGCGCCGGTTCTTGCCCGAGAAGTCCAGCATGCTTACTTGCCCACGGCCAGCCGTTCGATCAGAAAGGCCGGCATGTTGAGTTGCTCCATGGCCGCCTGGGTATCGGTGACCGGGTACGCCACCCTGCGCAGCGTCGCCGTCTTCTCCTCCTCATCGATCAGCAACCAGCACGCGGCTGGATTGCCGTCGCGAGGCTGCCCGACGGAACCCACGTTGATCAGATAGCGGTGGTCGTCCGCGAATTTGATCTCGTCGGACTCCGGTGCGGAGTGTGCACCGCTGGGTCTCTGCACTGCAAAGAGCGGCTTGTGCGAGTGGCCCAGCAGGCAGCAGGGCTCCTGGAAGTGCTCGAACTGTGGGATCGCGTCGCGCAACTCGACGACGTAGTGCCACGCCAGTGGTTCGTCGGGTGTGCTGTGGACCAGGTGATACGGCGGATCGATGTGTACCTGCCGGTAGTCGGCGATCGTGGCGAGCGTTTCTTCGGTCAACGTGGCCCGCGTCAGCAACATGGCTTCGCGGGCGAACCCGTTGAACTCGTCGATGGACAGCGAGCCGATGGCGGCGTAGTCGTGATTGCCCATCAACGAGACCGCACAGTGCTCCGCGATCAACGCGACACATTCGTTGGGGTGCGGGCCGTACCCGACCGCATCACCCAGAAACGCGACGTACTCGACCCCTTCAGCCTCGATATCACGCAGCGTGACCTCGAGGGCGGTCAGGTTGCCGTGTACGTCGGAGATGAAGGCTCGTTTCACGTCATGCGCCGGCTACGAAGCGGAAGACCGTACGACCCACCTGGATCAGATCCCCGTTTCGAAGCAGGGAACGGTTCACCGGTTCGCCGTTGACCTTGGTCTTACCCGCCCGTCCGACGTTGACCAACTCCCAGCGGTCGCCTTCGGGCACCAGCTTGGCCTGGATATCCTTTACCCAGAAACCTTTGACCGGGACATTTACGAAGTTGGACCGGCCGAGTGTGACGACGTCGTGCCCGAGGTGGTACTCCGGAGCCTTGGCATTCTGTTCGGCCACGAGGACCGGGCCGCCGCCAGCCTCGGCGACGCGCTGACGATCTCGCTTGTCGATCCCGAGCAGGTGGCGGTGCTTCCTGGTTTCCAGAATCATGGTGCCATCCAGGGCGTTCCGCGTTTTCTCCTCCGACGCCTCCACGAACTCGAGATTGTATTTCCCGATGGAGATGACGTCGTGATTCTTGAGTACTTCCTCGCTGACCTTGCGCTGGTTGACGAACGTGCCGTTGAGGCTCTCGTTGTCGATGATCAGTGCTTGACCATTTGGTCCTACTTCGATCATCGCATGCCGGCGCGACACCCCGCGGTTATCCAGCACGATGTCATTGTCGGTCGTGCGGCCGATCGTGATCCGAGGCTTTTCCGCAACGACCCGTTCGATGACCTTGTCTTCGAAGCGGACGATGATCTCGGGCATAGATGCCTCCTTACCTATT
>JAUVRN010000068.1 GCA_030597645.1 Candidatus Zixiibacteriota bacterium | reverse complement strand
TCGCAGTCTCGGGGGGTGGCGAGTCGAGTGGAGGAGACGGATGCAGTTGCCATTCATCGTTCGCGACTTCGATGAACAGCAGCACCACGTCCTATCATCACTACATGGCCAGCGAGAATGCAGACTACAACGTCGCGTCGAAGACGTGCCTGACGTGTCACGTGCACCACGACATCTTCCGCCCGGATCTCAACACGGGCATAGGAGAGCGCGCCAAGAACCTGCGTGTCGATATCACGTCGTCCGTAACGCAGGGAGACGCGGGTGTTCTGACCAATACGGACTATCTGGCCGCGGGCACCGGCGGCATCTGCCTGTCATGTCACACGTCGATCCAGACCAAGACTCTGACGAATCCCGACGGCAGCACGGAAACACGCGCGCTCTCCAAGACCGACTTCGACAACGCCACGTCGACGCACAACTACACCGCGTCATCGACGTTCTCGTCGGACGCCTCCACGTTCAATGCCAACTGCGTTAAATGCCACAACGACACTGCCGCCAAGTCGTACCAGGGCGGCGGGAATACGTTCAGCACGCACGACAATCCTTACGGGCGGATTCTCAATCCGTTCGCCGTAGCGTCGCCCGGCGACCCGCTGGAGGAGAAGGCCTGCTTCGGGTGCCACTCGTCGACCTCCAATCCCAATGCGGGCAGCAGCCAGGATTACTATGGCACCAAGGCGATGTCGGCCGGCGCGCTGGCGATCGAGACCGCGTTTGGCCGGACGTACAGCCATCCCACGCTGACGTACAGCGGCCGCCACACCCACGATGAAACAGCTGGCGATCTGGGTTCCGCCAACCGGCACGCCGAATGCAGCGACTGCCATGACGTCCACGCTGCCCAGGCCGGGGAGCCGCTCAAGGGTACCTGGGGAGTGGAGCCGACCGGTAGCTGGCCCACTCCGGCCACTCCGACGACCAATGCCAACGTATTCACGGCGCCGGGGTCCTTCACCAAGGTCGATCCGGCCGTGGAGGAGTGGCAGGTCTGTCTCAAGTGCCACTCCAACTACACGACGCTGCCTGGTGGAAACCGCAATCTGGCCGAGGAGATCAATCCGAAATATCCCTCCTCGCACGGTATCGCGGACACGAACGAGGTGCGCAATACATACTGCAACACGACCACGATGATCGAGCCGTGGGCCAGTTCGGGGCGTACCAAGTGCTCTGACTGCCACGGTTCGAACGAGGCCGGCGATCCGAACGGGCCACACGGATCCAATGCGGAGCACCTGCTCGTGGCCACCATCGTCTCGGATGACCAGGCGGGCACGCCGTTGTGCTACAACTGCCATAATGAGACTACCTACTGGTCAGGAAGCCCGACGGGCAGCAGATACGGCCAACATCCCGGGGCTAGAGGAGGACATGCGAAGCCCAAAGGGTGTTTCACCTGCCACATGTGGGACTATGCGTGGGATCCCAGCGTGGGTGTGCAAAACAGCGAAGTGTTCACCGACGGTGAGGTGTTCGTGCATGGTCAAAACAAGCGGTGGGTTTACCGTGACGACGATGGTTCCGGTACCGCCGGGTCCGGGCAGCCGGTTGACGCGTTCTGCAACGGATACCTGTCCGATATCGATTACACAGCCCCGAGCTGCTGGTCCGACGAGGATGCGAACGACTGTAATCGCAGCCACAACGAAACCGGGTACTGATTTGAACTCATGTTCAGTCTAGATGGGGAGTATGATTCGCATTGCAGCCTCCACGCGCCTCGCATTCTTTCTGATCGCGATACTCGTGCTCCTCGTAGTCCTGTCGGCAGTTATTCCTCAGAAGGAGATCGCGACGGGGCGCATAGTCGATCTTCAGGATCGCCTGGGCTCCGGCTATCGAGTCATCGAGCTGCTCAAACTCGATGAGATTTATACGGCGCCCTATTTCTTTGTATTACTTGGGCTCCTCTCCGTAAACCTCGCTGCGGGCAATGTACGCCGATTCCGCATCATCTATCGTACAGAACGGACCCTGCTGCACGCGCGTCATCTCGGATCCATACTCTTCCACCTGTCTTTGCTGGTCATCGTAGGCGCGGTGATCCTGAATTATCTCTACCGGTTTGAAGGTGTGTTCAGCCTCACCGAGGGCCAGTCCGAGACGGAGGCGGGTTACTTCCGCACGTTCAGCGGGCCGCTGCATTCGTCGGAGAGCGATCGGTTTCAAATTGCTCTCGAGACATTCTACGAGGCGTATCGAGTCAATGGTGATTCAATCGAGGCCGCTCAAATTGCTTTGAGCCCTGCCTCCGGTCAGGTCCCCATGGCGGCCGTCATCTGGACGAGTCAGCCTTTCCTTTGGAATAGCATGAAATTCCATATGGGAGCACGATCGGGCTACTCTCCCGAATTGCTGGTGGAAGATTCGGCCGGCCAGGTGCTCTTTCGTAGCTTCGTGCGGCTGGCGACTCTGAAGCAGAATGGAGAGGCTCGTTACTTCGATTCCGTGTACGTCCCGGGTGCGGGTATTGAGGTTGCGATCGAGGTCCGGCCCGCCGTGTCACCGGAAGACCCGGTGCGCTTCGACGTTCGCGTCCATCGGGACGGTAACGGTCTCTTCAGTGGCAGTGTATCGACAGCCGAAGCTGTGACATTTGACGGCCTGCGGCTGTCCGTGCCCAGACTGCGTCGTTGGTGTTACATCGCCGTGGTGGAAAGCCCCTATCTGAATCTCGTATTCTTCGGTTTCTGGGCCGCTCTCGCGGGATTGACCATCAGCCTGGTTCCGCGGATAATGAGGCGGGAGAGAACCGCACGATGAATACGTTTGAGGCCGTCTTCTACTGGACCACCACGGTGCTGCCCGCAGGTCCCCTTTTTCTGGTGCTCCTTGCTCTTGTGTTTGAGAAACCAGCGGCATTCCGCTCCGCTCGAGCGACGCTCACCCTGGCGTTCGTGACGCTGACCGTATTCGGGGTGGCGCGCTGGGTTCGTACCGGCCATCCGCCTTTTGTCACGCTGTTCGAATCCATGGTGGTCACGGTGTGGTTTCTGCTGCTGATTGCACTGATTCTCCATGCGGTGGCATCCCGATTCGCCATAGTGCTGCTGCCGGTGTCGGGCCTTTCCCTCCTGCTTTTGGGCTGGTCGGCCACGTTGCCGCCGGATGCTTCGCCGCTTACCGCCACGCTGAGCAATACATGGCTGTTCATTCACGCCTCATTCGCCACAGCCGGCGCCGCGGCGTTCCTTGCGGCAGCCTCGCTGGGGATTCTGTATCTCATGGGCCCCGAGAAGCTCGCGTCCATGGAACGCGTGGCGGCGACCGTCCCGGAGTATCGGTCGCTACCCCCAACCATTTCGAACTTCCTGATCTTTGGGCTCATCCTCTGGGGCGTCATGATCGTCTCGGGGTCGATCTGGGCTCACTCGGCATGGGGACGGTACTGGGCATGGGATCCGATTGAGCTGTGGTCGCTCATCAGCTGGCTCTTGTACGGTCTGCTCATCCACGCCCGGATGACGTTCAAACTCAGCCATCGCGTATTCGCTACGCTTACTATCGCAGCCGTGGCTGTGGTCGTGTTTGCGCTGTGGGGCGTGCAGTATGTCTATGAAACCATTCACACGTACGGCTGATTGGATATGAAGACGCTCAAACGGCTGGTGGTTCGTTCATGCCTGGGAGCATCGCTTCTGGTCAGCGGGTGCGTTCGCGAACGTGGCGACGCGGTCTCTGCACATCACACACCGCCTGAGTTGCAGCGGAGCATTGTGCTCACCGACAAGGCCGACACGCTGCAGCCGGTGCGCCTGCAGTACTTCCGCGACACGCTCTATGTGAGCTATAACCACTTGTCGCGCATTGACTTATACACTCCGGAGATGGAGCGTGTGCGAAGCATCGAGCTACTCGAGCCTGCACCATTATTCCCGACGTCCTTTGCGGTCAGCGACTCCGAGTTATTTATCGTCGATCATGCTCGGCGGCTGGTGGCCGTCTTCGATCACGCGGGGAAGCTCCGCAATTCCTTCAGCCATCTGCCGGACGGAATCACACCGCTCGCCCCGTTTTCGGCGACGTACTACGGCGGCGTTCTCTATCTGGGCGATGCGCGCCTCAAACAGATTCTGGCCGTGTCGATGGCCGACGCGCCGGGTATCACCGAGCGTGGCGAGTTAATATTGAGTTTTCCCAGAGACACACTGCACGGGATCGGTTTTCCGGCCGGGCTTCTGGTGACACCGGATGGTAGAATGCTGGTGGGTGACGCCGGTCACGGCCGGGTTCGGGTGTTTACCTGCGACGGCCGATTCGTATATGACTTCGAGACCATCTCGACATCCGCGCCCATGGCTCCTCAGGCTTTCGCGCTGGATCAGGCCGTCGACCCGGCCATGCAGGACAGCAGTTCCTTTGATCCCAGTGGGGTGCGGCGGATGGGTCGTTTCCACGTGGTCGACGGCAACAATCGGTCCATACACATGTACAATGCGCGGGGGGACTACGTAGCGTCCTATCCTCAGAATGGCATTCTGCAGCGACCGTCCGGAATTGCCGTGGACAGAAGGCACCAGATCATCTACGTCGCGGATCCCTCCGCAGGCCAACTTCTCATCTTTACATACGAGACCTGACATCATGCTCGGCATCTTCGTCATGTTGAACAACTTCTTTCACGATCTCGCCGTGGCGCTGCTGGTCGCCAATCTCTTCGTGGCGTATTTCTATGTGCGGCAGGCAGAGGGCACCGGTGCAGAGTCGCTGAGTGGTCCATTCATTGATTACATGCGGCGTATCACGTATTACACGCTGATCTGGATCCTCGTGGGCGGAGCCATCCGTGTCTACTTCTTCATGGATTACGAATGGAATCCAGCCGTCGGCCGGGGCCAAATACCAGCGCTCATGGTAAAGCATGTTGTTCTGATCGCGGTCGTAGTGTATGGTATCATTGTACAGAAACGGCTGTTCGCACGGACCACTCGGAGCAACGCATGAGCGAACAAGCAGCACGCAGTATTCTCTTCATGACGCCCCCCTACCACTGTGGTGTGGTGGAAGTGGCGGGGCGCTGGCTTCCCCTGAGCCTGGTCTATCTGGCCGGCAGCGCTCGCGACGCCGGCTGGCAGGCGGTCATTTACGACGCGATGACCAAGCAGCACGACTGGGCCGAGATCGAAAGCCGTCTCGCCAAAGAGTCCTACGACGTGCTGGCGGTCACGGCCATCACCGCATCCTGGCCGACTACGCTCAAGCTGCTGCAACTGAGTAAGCGGCTGCATCCGGAAGCCAGGACCATCGTCGGCGGAGTTCATCCTACCTTCATGTACGAATCGCTCCTTGCGGAGCACGGTGACGTCGTGGACATCGTGGTTCGGGGTGAGGGAGAGGTTACACTGCGAGAGCTGTTGCGCGGCTGGGAACACCCCGACCGTTGGCGGGACATACCCGGACTCTCGTTCCGGAGTAACGGAGAGGTTCAGCACAGCGCGGGCCGCGAGTTCATCCACGATCTGAATGTGTTGCCCCTGCCGTACGACCTGCTCGACTGGGAGGACTATCGCTATTTTGTGATCCCCCACTCACGCCTGGGTGCCATATCGACATCCCGCGGATGCGATCACGATTGTACATTTTGCTCGCAGCAAAAGTTCTGGAAGCGCCAGTGGCGGGGCCGAACGGCCGAATCCGTAGTGGCCGAAATCGATCGCCTCTACAACGACTTCGGAGTCAATGTCATTCTGCTGACCGATGAGTATCCCACCCAGGATCGGGATCGCTGGGAGGAGTTGCTGGATCGCATCATCGCGAGGCGCTACGACGATATGTATCTGCTCATGGAAACCCGCGTCGAAGACATTGTCCGGGACCGCGAGATCATGGCCAAGTACCGCCAGGCAGGCATCGTCCACATCTACATCGGCGTGGAGGCCACCGAGCAGGACACGCTGGATCGCATCCGCAAGGAGATATCGGTCGATCAGTCCAAGGAGGCCATCGATCTGATACGCGCACACGGAATGGTCTCCGAGACGTCATTCGTGCTGGGGTTTCCGGAAGAGACGCAGGCGTCGGTAGAGCGGACGCTGAAGACCGCGAAGCAGTACGACCCTGACTTTGCCCACTTCCTCGCCATCACGCCGTGGCCGTATGCGGACATTTACGCGGAGCTTGAGCCATTCATTGAAGTCCGTGACCTGGGCCAGTACAATCTGATCGAGCCCATCATCAAGCCGGTGGCCATGACGCGGGTCCAGATCGATCGGGCGATCATTCAATGCTATTTCCAGTTTTACAAAGACAAGATGACCGCTGTGTTGAAGATGAAGGATCCCTTTGTGAAGGACTACATGCTCCGCTCCATGCGCTTGATTATGACGAGCTCTTTCCTGGCCGCTAAGATGGGCAAGTATACGCATGGAGCCCTGAAGGAAAAAATGATGCAGGCCGGCCTGTTGAAATAGGCCAGGCTCTTGGGGGCTGCGCTCGGTATGGGACGACGACGGGCTGAGGGGGAGTACTCGCTGCGATGGGTACTCCTGTGGATGGTGGCTGTTCTATTCCTGATGCCCGCAGGCAGCCGCCTGCACGCGGATGAAACGGATTGTCTTCGCTGTCACGACGAAGCCAAGTCATGGTTTAAGAAGAAGGTAAAGCACGCACCTTTCAAGAAGCGGCAGTGCGGCAAGTGTCACGAGTTTCATGAATTCGAACGCAAGCTCGTGCTCAAGCGACAGGGGCAGGCTCTGTGTCTCGAGTGTCACCCGGGCGTCAAGCATCGACTGCAGGGCACGATCCATCCGCCGGTAGCAGACGGACGATGCTGGTCATGCCACGATCCGCACAGTTCGAACGAAGAACACCTGCTGCGTGAGTCCGAGGGGGGAAGCCCCTGTTTCACGTGTCACCCTTCGATCCAATTCGATCTGTACATGGATCACCCGCACGTGCCGTTTTACAGGAGGGAATGTGTGGCGTGTCACGCGCCGCACTCGTCCACGGAGCCGTTCTTCCTCAAACAACGTGTTGATCTGCTCTGTGCCGAGTGCCACTCCTGGACCAAGGTGCGCGAGAAGCACCTCGACTATTTTGATGCACCCACGCGCTGCACCGTATGCCACCGCGCCCACGGTTCGACGGAGGACAAGCTTGTAGACCCCACGATCCATCCGCCGGTTCTGGATGGCTGCGAGACCTGCCACGAGTCGGTGCGTCTCGGCCAGACACCTCAGCTGGTCATGCCCGTGGGCGAGTTATGCACCGGCTGTCATGATGAATTCAGCGAGTCTCCGACCAACCCGCATCCTCCGGTCGAGGATGGCGAGTGTCTCGCATGTCATCGACCGCACCGTAGTCTGGAGACTTCGCTTCTGAGAGCACGGGGCGCACCGCTCTGTTCCGAATGTCATGATCTCGAAGAAGAGGCTGTCCCTGTCTCATCGCATCGTCCGTTCCGCGATGCGGAGTGCGCTCGCTGCCACGATCCCCACGGAAGCGATCACGATGCCTTGCAGCGGCATGCCCTGCCCGGCAACTGCTACCAGTGCCACCGCGATATGGCCGTGGCGATTGAATCGGCACAGGTTGTTCACTCACCGGTTGAGGAGGGGGCCTGCGATCAGTGCCACCGTCCGCACTCATCTGAATTCAGAAACCTGCAGGTAGCCAAGACGCGGGATCTCTGTGGCGAGTGCCATGAGGTGGATGCCACCGGATCTTCGGTGCACCGCCCGTTTGAAGGGGGCGCGTGCACTGCCTGTCATGATCCGCATGCCGGCAGCCCGTCGCTTCTAAAAGAGCCCGACGGCGATCTGTGTCTCAAATGTCATAAGGACATGGTGGACATGGTCTCTTCCGACGACGTACATCCGCCGGTGGCCGAAGGATGCCTGACCTGTCACGTATCCCATTCGTCCGAGCACGCTCCGCTGCTGGGTGAATCGCAGCCTGCGCTGTGCGGCACGTGCCATGGGAATCCCCAGGAGGAATCGGAGGATCATCCCGAAATCGACGGCCTTTGCACGGAGTGCCATGATGCCCATCAGCTTTGATTGGGCTGGGCGGTCGTCCATCGAGTGGATCTGTGGGACACCCTCCATCGCGGCGCGAGCCGCGGGCGGTCGAGACCTCAGGCCCGATCCGATCGCGTCGGGAACAAGTCTCTGAGCATGGCGCGATACGCCGAGCGCCCCAGTACGGCGCCCCAGCCGGCTACCGGCATGCCGCCGTCGGCAGCACGTACACCATCTGAGTCGTAGTGTCCCGCGCGGGCGGC
>JAUVRN010000259.1 GCA_030597645.1 Candidatus Zixiibacteriota bacterium | reverse complement strand
GGACAGGGCCGGTCACAGGATGATAAACCAATTTTCGGCTCGCGGCGACATCCTTATGGTCTGGCAGCGAAAAGACGCCAAGAAGATAGAGCAACAGGAAGCATTTCCACCGTGCCGGTGAGAGCACGTCAGTCGAACAGCTAGCAAGCTAGCACGAGGGAACACCCGAAGCGTGTCAATGAACCCCTATTTCCCCAAGATACGGTAGTACCTCCACCCTCCGGTGGTAGCAACTAAGCATGCTTTTTTCGTCCCGAGTAACGCAAAGATCACTCAAGGAACGGCGACGGTTGTGCTTGGGCTGATTCCTACACATCAACACGAGTGCAAGAGTGCATACCACATGGCAATATACTCCCGGAATTTGCGGCACCTGATGCAAGGTGGAGAGCGCCTTCCTCATTCGACGACGCTGGGTGTTCGTGACTGCGCTTGGATTATCATTGGGCGGCATGTCCGATTGTTGGCTGTTCGGCACTCTTTTTCCAGCTCGATGCGGCAAAGACGCTCATCGCTCGTCCCGAGAGAAAGCATTTATTCTCACGGCATCTTGCGATACGTGAGCACAAGAGCAGCCGGTCTTTTCAGTGCGCTGACAAGCAAACCCTTCTCCATCAGATCATGGCCCGTCATCTCCTCGGGTCGATTCGTCTCGAGATTGGTCACCTCGTACTTCGCGTCGGGCTCGAGTCCCCGAAGGTGGAACCGGGCGGATTCGTACGGGCTGTCGGCCCGGCGGAACACCTGGACGACGCCCTGCCCGAGATCAGGGCAGTCGAATTGCCAGGCAGCCCACACGTCACCCAGCCGGTTGCAGGAGGTCAGTGGATAGAAGTCACCGTAGTAGTACTGGCTGATCTCGCGCCACTGGGCGATCAGCATGCGGAGCGCGTCGTAGTCGAGCCCGCGTTCACGAATATCGATGCCGAGCCCGAGGCTCGGTGTGACGTTGCTCCAGAACGCGTAGGGCTCGACGGGCGTCACGCCGCTGCCGTAGTAGGGCGGCGCGTTGAGACAGGCGACCGTCCCGGTGCCGTGGTACGGTATCCACAAGGAGATGCCCATGGTCATGCTCTGCTGGCTCACCGGCTCGTACGGGTGGTCGCTCCGCCAGAGCGGAACGGCACGTCGAAGCGTCTCCAAATCGTTCCGTCGACCGCCGCTGGCGCACGAGTCGATCAGCATGTCCGGGTGCCGGCGGCGGAGCTCGTCCCAGTACGCCAGGTAACCGCAGACGTGTCTGATTTCCGTGATGCCCTGGCGGTCGGGGGCATCGTTGGCCCGCCAGTAACCCAGCGGGGCCATGTTGAAGTCTTGCCGGTAGAGGTCGATGCCCTGCTCGGTGATGAGTCTGTCGATGTGATCGGTGAGCCATTGGCGTGCTTCGGGGTTGCCGAGGTTCAGCAGCTTCTGCTTGCCATCCTCGCCGAGCAGCCACTCGGGGTGCTTCTCGTACAGCCACGTGCCGGGCGTGACACGTTCCGGCTCGAACCAGACGATGGTCTTGACGCCCCGACTGTGGGCGTGGTTGCTGATGGGCCGCAGGCCGCGAGGGAAACGCTTTGTGTCGACTTCCCAGGTTCCCGTGTTGGGCCAACCCGTCTTGTTCACGTACCAGCCGGCATCCATCCACCAGTAGTCGATCTTGAGTCCTTCCTCCAGGTAGCGGTTGATGTGCATGATCTGATTTTCTTCGTTGGCCTCGATCATCTCGTTATAGGCCCGCGAACTGGAGGCGACGAACTGAGGCGGTGGCAACTTCCCGCCCGGCCGTGGCAGGTTGTGGGCGATCATCCATCGCCGCCAGATGTTCTGGGAACGAACGTGGTCGCCTCTCCAGAACTGAAGCACGATCAACGGACTGCGAACCTCTTCGCCGGGCAGCAACTTGAAGTGCGTCAGCTCCTGCCCGATGCGAACTCGAACCCCCCTGCCGCCGTCACGGGCGAACTCCGCAGCCCACTGCCCGGGCCAGCCTACGACGACGATCACGCCTTGCTGGTGCCATTCCAGATTGAAATAGGAAAGATCGGTATTCGTCGGGCGCCCGCCTGCTGCGCTGATTCGCTTGCTGACGTTTGGCCGCAGCGGCGTTTCGAGCGGGGCGTAGTCCGAGCCGTCGGCCGGAGATCCCACCGCGTGATGAAGTAGGAACTCGCCCTCGACGCCGCGCTCAAGCCGCGTGTCCAACGCCGGAACATCCGCCAGGATCGGCGTATCGGCCGTCCCCTCGTTCTTGAAGTACAGCGTCCACTCGACCGTGGGAAAGTCTGCATATTCGATCGCCACGTAGCGGACGACCAGGCCACTCTGCGGGTCTTTCCAGGTCAGCGTGTGCTCGGTTCGCGCAATATCCAACTTATGTGAGACGCGCTGCGATTCCCAGTCTTTGTACAACTCCGCAAACGACCGGCCTCCGAAGGTGAACGAAAAGGGCATTTTGGCGACAGGCAAGCTGCTCGGCGCAGATTGGACCGGCGGCGGGAGGTGCGCCGACACCCACGCCCGCAGGTCGGCCATTTCCTCGGGCGTGACAGCCATGGAATCGACGTGCCCACCCAGCCCTGCGGCCCAGACCGCGGCTGCGAGAGTGAACAATGAATACACCATGAGGCAGGTTCCCTTCTCCTTCACAGGAGGTCTTAGCCGAAAACTTCCCATTTACAAGGTCTCAACCAGCCATCCTACCAGGACGAGCTACCTGCATTCAACGGGAGACCGCCCGTCTCGCCACGATTTGTGCCCATCTGGCCGCTCCAGCGTGCACATTTTGCCACCACCTCCTCCGGAACGACGGTCTTGCGGTGTTTCCGCGCAGCACCAACCGTTCCTGGGTCGGAATCGATATGTTCTTCGCGCTATCGCGACGCTCAACAGCATTGCACCAGCGGCGGTGGCACGCCGAACCACTGGATCCGCTCCAGTATTCTTGCGAACAAGTCACGCGGCAACTCATCCTCAGCCCCTTCTGCCTCATTCCGCGTCCAGGGCAAGCCGGAAACCGTGGTAGAGGTAGGTGCGGGTGTCCGGGGGGTAGTGGGAGCGAAGCGCCGTCCGGCAGAAGAGCGCAGTGGAGCGCCAACTGACGCCGCGAAGAACACGGGACGAGCCACGCGTCGGCCCGTGCGGGTTCACGTGCAGATAGGGCGTCGTGCTGTAGTACGTGCTGCTATACCAATCGTTGCACCACTCCCACACGTTGCCCGCCATGTCGTACAGCCCGTAACCGTTCGGGGCGAAGTAACCCACCGGGCTCGTGTAGGGCATGTTGCCTGCCGCGAACGTCGGGTGATACCCTCGCGTTGGACTCGTGGCGTACGAATAGCTCGTGGAACTGTAGTAGTTCGCCCGGGCGTGCTGGATATAGTCGCTGTCCGACCAGGGGAACCGATGCCCGGCCACGCCGCCCCGGGCGGCCTTCTCCCATTCTGCTTCGGTAGGCAAGCGGTAGCCGTTCATATTGAAGTCGCATGCCCAGGTCGAAAGATTGTAGCACATCGGCCGGCCTACCATCGCGCTTCGCCAGTTGGCGTAGGCGACTGAACCATACCAGCTCACACGCACCATCGGATGGCTTTCCTTACCCGAGACCACGCCGAACGTGCTGCCGTTCCAGGTGATCCGGCTGTAAGAACTACTCGTGGTGGTATCGCAGTACGGGGAACTCGTCCCGCTGTTGTACTTGTAGACCACGCCGCTGGTGACGGTGATCAGGTTGCCCTGGTTCTTGGCCCAGTTGAGGGCGTCGGCGTATTGCTGGTTGGTCACCTCGGTGCGGTCGATGTAGAATGCGTCCACGTACACGGCGTGCACCGGTCGTTCGTTGTCGGAGTACCCCTCGTTGAACGTATCGCCCATCTGGAACTCGCCGGCGGGAATCAAGGCCATACTTCCCGGGGCACGATCATCAGCGCAGACCCGAACCTTGTACTGGCTGCCGAACGCCCTGGGTAGGTCGACCTTGCAATCCCAGACGATGAGTTTGCTCGTGCCCGGCGTGACGCCCGTGCCCACAGCACCGGTCAGGGCTGTGACCGGCACCGTCCATGTGCCCCCGGCGTCGTTGCTGACCACCCCCGACACCGTGCAGGCATCGCCATCGCCATCCACCAGGTTGTACCGGATCTCCACCAGCTT
>JAUVRN010000281.1 GCA_030597645.1 Candidatus Zixiibacteriota bacterium | reverse complement strand
GGCCGCTCACGTCGCCCGGCGGTCGAGGGTGCGGTACTGGATCGCTTCGGAGACGTGGATGTCTGCGATGTCGGCCGTATTCTCCAGATCTGCGATGGTGCGTGCAACTTTGAGAATGCGGTCGTACGCGCGGGCCGAGAGCCCCAGGCGCAAAATGGCAATGCGCAGCAGATTCTTGGACGATTCGGCGATTTTGCAGTAGCGGCGGATGTCCCGCGTGTCCATGTGCGCGTTGGCGTAGATGTGTGCTTCGTTTTCGAAGCGCGCTAGCTGGCGTCCTCGGGCGGCGATCACCCGCTCACGAATGGCGGCGGAAGATTCGGCTCGTTCATCCAAAGAGAGGTCCTTGAAGTCGACGGCAGGCACTTCCAGGTGGATGTCGATGCGATCGAGCAACGGCCCCGATATGCGCGCGCGGTAGCGTTGCACGTGTCTGGGTGTGCACCTGCAGTCGTGCCCCGGCTCACCATAGTAGCCGCAGGGGCAGGGATTCATGGCGCCGGCCAGCATGAACTGGGCAGGGTAGGTCAGCGACATCGATGCGCGTGATATCGTCACCTTGCCGTCTTCGATGGGCTGGCGCATGACTTCGAGCACGTCTTTGCGAAACTCGGGCATCTCGTCGAGAAAGAGCACACCGTGATGCGCGATGGAGACTTCACCCGGTCGCGGGATGCGGCCGCCCCCGATCAGCCCCGCATCGGATATCGTATGATGTGGTGCGCGAAATGGGCGCGTGGCGACGAGGGCTGTCGTGTGACCGAGCAGGCCGGCTACGCTGTGAATCTTGGTCGTCTCCAGCGCTTCTTCGAGGGTCAACGGCGGCAGGATCGTAGGCAGGCGGCGTGCCAGCATGGTCTTCCCCGATCCCGGCGGACCCAGCAGAATGATGTTGTGGCCGCCCGCCGCCGCCACTTCGAGCGCCCGCTTCGCGTGCTCTTGCCCGCGGACCTCCGCGTAATCGACGGAGCAGTCTTCGCCCTCTCTGAAGATCGCGCTGAGATCGACCGCGTGGGGCTGAATCGAATTGCCCTTCTCGAGAAAGTCCACCGCTTCCTCCAGCGACCGGACCGGATAGACGGTCAGATCGGCCAGTGCCGCTTCGTCGGCATTGTCCCGTGGTACCAGCAGGGCGCGCCCGCTCTCCTGGCGCACGCGCAACGCCATGGACAGTACGCCGGGAATCGGCTTGAGCGTGCCGTCCAGCGAGAGCTCACCGAGCATCACGATCTCGGTGAAATCTTCGCGGAGGATTTGGCCCGTGGCGGCCAGGATGCCCACAGCGATCGGCAGGTCAAAGGCCGAACCTTCTTTCTTCACGTTCGCCGGTGCCAGATTGATCGTCACTTTCTTGGACGGGAAGATGAAGCCGCTGTTTCGGATGGCCGACTGCACGCGTTCCTTGGATTCGCGCACGGCGCCGTCCGGCAGCCCCACGGTATTGAAGCGGGGAATCTGGGGTGTGATGTCCGCCTCGACTTCGACGATGTACGCATCGATGCCGAGCACGGCGGCGGAGAATACCCGTGCGAGCATACCGCCCGGAATGTCTTGCTTCGGTGCCCAATTCCAATCACAAGTTGGCCTTGACGTTCTGAATCATCAAGGCTAGCCCGCGGGGCCGGACAGAACGCCCTTCCCCGTGCCGCGGAACGGCGCTTTATTGATAGACCAGCCGCGTGATGTGATGTTTGGAAGGGGAGCATGTGATGAGTGCAAAGACATTCGTACCGGCCCGGTACCAGCCCGATCTGCCCGTAGACAAGATCATTCTCGATTCAAAGCCCGGCGAGGACGCAGTTCCATTCGACATCTGTTTCGTGGGCGGGGGACCCGCCTCGCTGGCGGGTGCCATCGAACTGGCCAGGCTCGTTCAGCAGGCCAACGAGGCAGGGGACGGTCCGGGCGAAGTCTCCATCGCGGTCATCGAGAAGGGCGCCGAGATCGGGCATCACACCATGTCCGGTGCGGTGGTCAACCCCGTGGCTTTTCGCGAGCTCTTTCCTGACGTGAAAGACCCGGATTTCCCGTTCGGAACACACGTCAAAGACGAGCGGCTCTGGTTTCTCACGGCATCCGGTCATTATCGCCTTCCCACGCCGCCGTCCATGAACAACCACGGCAACTACGTGGCCTCGATCTGTGACATCACCCGCTGGCTGGCAGAGCAAGCCGAGGCACTGGGCGTGGAAGTGCTGTCGGGCTTCCCGGTATCGGCGCTGTTCACCAGTGACAACAAGGTCACCGGCGTGCAGATCGTCGAATCGGGTCTCGATCACGACGGCAACCAGATGGCCAACTACCAGCCGCCCACTGACATCGAAGCGCGCATCGTCTGTCTGGGCGAGGGTACGCGCGGCATGCTGACCCAGGCCTGGCGCCAGTGGCAGTGTGTGGCGGCCCAGAATCCGCAGATCTACGCCCTGGGCGTCAAGGAACTGTGGCGGACTCCGCAGAAGCTGGACCACGTGGTGCACACCATGGGCTGGCCGCTGCCGAGGGACGCGTTCGGCGGAAGCTGGATGTACCCGCTCGAGGAGGATCTGATCTCCATCGGGCTGGTGGTGGGACTCGACTACAGGGATGCGACCCTGGACGTCCACCGCCTGTTGCAGCAGATGAAGGGACACCCGGTATTCAAGCCGTACCTGGATGGCGGTGAACTCCAGGAGTGGGGCGCCAAGACCATTCCCGAGGGTGGCTACTACGCCCTGCCGGAGCGGATGTCCGGCGATGGCCTGCTGCTGTTGGGTGATGCGGCGGGTTTTGTCGATGTGCCTTCACTCAAGGGGATTCACTACGCCATAAAATCGGGCATGCTGGCCGCGCACACCATCCTCGAAGCACTCAAGAAAGACGACGTAACGGCCGCGGTCCTGGTGGGCTACGACCGAAGCGTGCGCGAGAGCTATATCGTCAAGGACATGCACCGTACCCGCAATATGCGCCTGGCGTTCAAGGACGGATTCTACATCGGGGGCATCAAGGCGGGGCTCATGACGCTGACCGGTGGATCATTCCCCGGCGGTCGCATCACCATGCACGCCGACGCCGACGCCCCGCGCACGGCGGGCGTGATCACAGAGTTCCGCTATGACAACAAGCTGACGTTCAACAAGGTTGATTCGGTGTTCAAGTCCGGCAATGAGACGCGCGACAGTATCCCGTCTCACCTCATCGTCGGCGAGGACGTCCCGGAGGAGGTGGCGACGCTGTACGAGCACCTCTGTCCGGCCCAGGTCTATGAGCGGATCGACGGCAAGCTCCGGGTGAACGCGCCCAACTGCGTCGACTGCAAGGCCACCGATGTGATCGCGCCGCGGTGGACCCCCCGGGAGGGTGGCAGCGGGCCCAAATACAAGCGCATGTAGGGAAGCCGGGACCCACAAAAAAACGGCCCCGGAAGGGGCCGTATCCAAAAGTCCATCGGTACAGTTCGGGATTAGACCTTCTGTACGTTGGCCGCCTGGAGCCCCTTCGGGCCCTGCTGTACGTCAAACTCGACGCGGTCGCCCTCATCGAGCGACTTGAATCCGTCCCCCTGGATCGAGTTGTGGTGGACGAACACGTCTTCACCTGACTCGCGGCTGATGAAGCCGTAGCCCTTGCTGCTGTTGAACCACTTTACGGTTCCCTGTTCCATCTGGTACATCCTTACTGCTAGAGTGTTAAACCCACATACGGGGCTGTCCACCAATTGATACTCCACGACGACCTGTAGCTTGCAGCTGGTTTGCGTGCGATGCTCATCTTGGTCCAGATGGATTTCAGTCGGAACGAGAAGCGTCAGTCAGAATGGGTCCAACCCGTACGTTTATTTGGACTAAGATAACCACATTGCCCCCCCCTGCGTCAAGCCAAATCGTCGTGGCAGCCTCCG
>JAUVRN010000161.1 GCA_030597645.1 Candidatus Zixiibacteriota bacterium | reverse complement strand
TCCGGAACCGAAGGAGATCGAACAGATAGACACGTCCGGTCCGCCGCGGATCGGTGTGTTCCTCTGTCACTGTGGCATCAACATCGCAGGTGTCCTCGACATGGACTCGCTCAAGGACTACGCGGCGGGGCTGGAACACGTCGTTCACGTGGAGGAAAACCTCTTCATCTGCTCCAACGAGGGGCAGAAGATGCTCCAGGAGCTGATCGTGGAGCACCAGCTCAATCGCGTGGTGGCCGCCGCCTGTACGCCTCGGACCCACGAACCGCTGTTCCGGGAGAGCTGCGAGCAGGTGGGGCTCAACCCGTACCTGTTCGAGATGGTCAACGTGCGCGACCAGTGTGCCTGGGTGCACTCGAACGTGCCCGACGCAGCCACCGACCAGGCGCGCGACCTGATCCGCATGAGCGTGGCGCGGGCGCGGCACCTCCAACCGCTGGCCCGCCGGAGCATCCCGGTCAATCGCGACGTGGTCGTGATCGGCGGCGGCGTGGCCGGCATGAGCACGGCCCTCGAGCTCGACGCCCAGGGACTGCGGGTCACCCTGATCGAACGCAGTGACCGGCTGGGCGGTCGCCTGAATCGGCTGACGGAGGTGTATCCGGCCAACATCAAGGCCGACACCATCGCGGGTACCCTGCTGTCCAGGATCAAGGCCGGCCGCGTCAAGGTGTGGACCGAGACCGAGGTGCAGTCGATCACCGGGTTTGTCGGCAACTTCGAGATGGTGACGACCAGAGGTCAGCTTTCGGTGGGCACCATCGTGATTGCCACGGGGTCGGACCTGTATCAGCCGAGCGATGAGTTCGGATACAACAAGTTTGGCAACGTCATCACCAACCAGGAACTGGAAGATCAGTTGGCCGCAGGCAACGGGTCGGTGCTGATCGACGGCATAGTGCCGTCTACGGTGGTGTTCATCCAGTGCGTCGGTTCGCGCGATCCGGAGAACAACCCGGCCTGCTCGCGCTACTGCTGTCCGACCACCATCAAGCAGGCTATCAAGCTGCGCGAGCGCGGCGTGGACGTAGTGGTGATGCATCGCGACATGCGCACGGTGGGGGCTCGTTCCGAGGAGCTCTACCGTGAGGCCCGCGCGCAGGGGGTGAAGTTCCTGCGCTACACGCCGGAACGGTTGCCCAGAGTCACAGGCTCGGGCGATCGTGCCCGGGGCGTGGAGTTGCTCGAGCTGGCGCTCGACCGTACGCTCGAGATCGACGCCGACGCCGTGGTCCTGGCCACCGGCATGGTTCCACAGGGTGACAGTACCGAGCAGTTGCACCAGCTCCTGAAGGTGCCGTGCGGAGAAGACGGTTTCTTCATGGAACGGCATGCCAAGCTCGGCCCGGTGGAAACCAACATCGAAGGTGTGTTCCTGGCCGGCTGTGCGGGCGGCCCCAAGGACATCGCCGATTCGGTAGCCCAGGGCGCGGCCGCGGCGGCCAAAGTGGCCATCATCAGCTGCCGCGATACGGTGTCACTGGAGCCGGTCACCTGCCAGGTCGATCAGGCCACCTGCAGGGCCTGCGGCAAGTGCGTGGAAATCTGCGAGTATCACGCGCCGCAGCTCGTGGACGTGGTGCCCGGTATGCAGGCCGCAGAGATCAACCAGGCGCTGTGCAAGGGGTGCGGTACCTGCGCATCCTGGTGTCCTACCGGGTCGATCTCAGCCAATCACTTCACCGACGATCAGATCAATTCAATGCTCGAAGCACTGCTGGTGGCGGGGACAACCACATGACGACGGCCACGGTGACGCCTCGCGGCACACCCGGTAAGCAGGCCGAGAAGAAACCCGAGACGAAGGCCGGGAAGAAACCCGGGAACCAGGCCGACAAGCAGGCCGGGAAACAGGCCGAGAAGAATGCCGAACCACAGTTCATTCCGAACATCGTGGTCTTTGCCTGCAACTGGTGTAGCTATGCCGGTGCCGACACCGCGGGTGTGAACCGCGTGCAGCACTCGCCCAACTTTCGCATCATCCGCACCATGTGCTCAGGAAGGGTGACCCCCGGATTCGTGCTCAAGGCCCTGCAGCTGGGCGCGGACGGTGTTCTCGTGTCGGGCTGTCACTTCGGCGACTGTCACTACCAGTTCGGCAACTACAGGGCTGTCGAGCTGTTCGAAAAGACCAAGGGCCTGGTCCGTACGCTTGGCCTGGAAGAAGGACGTGTGCGACTGGAGTGGGTCTCGGCAGCGGAAGGGAGTCGCTGGGGAGAGGTCATCAACGAATTCGAGGGACAGATCAAAGCACTGGGTCCCAGTCCCCTCAATCTCCATCCGAAGCGATCGGGGCAGACCGCATGAGCACGAAAAAAGAGCAGCTCAAGAAGAGCCGGGCCAACTGGTGCCTGGAGTGCGGCAAGTGCACCGCCGTGCGCCCGATCTCCCAGGCCAACGGCACCTACTCGCCGCGGCGGCTGCTCGCCGAGGGCCTGTTCTACGGTGGGGAAGATCTGGTAAGCGATAGCAGTCTCTGGTCGTGTCTCACCTGTCAGCTCTGCAGCGCCCGCTGCCCCGCCGACGTCAAGTACTCAAACTACATGCGCGACGTGCGCGAGGATGCATACAAGCTCGGCATAGGCGGGCAGCCGACGCACAGCGGGGCCATGCAGGCGGTGTGGGACATCCAGGCATCACCCACGCTGTTGCCCAATCGCACAGAGTGGCTCGAGCCGGACATGAAGGTGCAGAACAAGGGGGACTTCGTCTACTTCGTAGGCTGTCTGCCCTTCTACGAGCCCCTGTTCGGCAAGGACTTTGACTTTTCGCCGCTTTCGATCGCCCGGGACACGGTTCGCATTCTCAACCGGATCGGTATCGAACCGGTAGTTATGGACACCGAGCGATGCTGCGGGCACGACGTATACTGGCTGGGCCAGCAGGACAAGTTCGAGACGCTGGCGCGTCTCAACATCGAACAGATCAAGGCGTCCGGAGGCAAGACGGTGATCACCGCCTGCCCCGAATGCGCCCTGGCGCTCGACCACCTTTACAACAAGCACATCGGACCTACGGGATTCCAGGTGAAGCACATTGCCGAGGTGGTCGCCGACAACCTCGACAAGCTGAGTTTCAACGGCTACCAGTCGGAGGTCACGTACCAGGATCCGTGCCGGCTCGGCCGGTTCCTGGGTGTGTACGACCAGCCGCGGAAGGTACTGGAGGCGATCCCGGGCGTGACGCTCAGGGAGATGCAACGGATCAAGGCCGGTGCCATCTGCTGCGGCACGACCAACTGGACGCACTGCGACGCCACCTCCAAGCAGATTCAGAAACGGCGTCTGACGGAGGCCCGCGATACCGGGGCGGACACTATGGTCACCGCGTGCCCCAAGTGCCAGATCCACTTTCGCTGCGCCCGGTGCAGCCCGGAGGGATCTACCATCGATATCAAGGTGACGGATTTTGTGAACGTAGTTGCCCAGGCGCTGGGGCTCTCCGGCGCCGATTGCAGGGCGGGAGAATAGAATGGCAGAAACACCACAGAAGTCAGGCGAGCTGCGGATCGGAGTCTTCGTCTGCGAATGTGGGCTCAACATCGCCGGCACGGTCGACTGCGATGCACTCAGTCGATATGCCGAGACGCTGGACGACGTGGTCGCGGTGGTTCAGAACAAGTACACGTGCGCCGACCCGGGTCAGAACGAGATCAAGCGGGCCATCAAGGAGCACCTTCTGAATCGAGTCGTGGTGGCCTCGTGTACGCCCAAGATCCACGAGCCTACCTTTCGTCAGTGTGTCTCCGATGCGGGGTTGAACCCTTACCTGTTCGAGATGGTGAACATCCGGGAGCACGTCTCCTGGGGGCACCAGGGAGACAAGGAAAAGGCGACCGCAAAAGCACAGGACCTGATCCGCTCGGGCGTAGCGCGGGCGCGGTTCCTGGAAGCCCAGGAAGAAACCGTGGTACCCGTGACGCAGGCCGCGCTGGTCATCGGAGGCGGCGTGGCCGGCCTTCAGGCCGCGCTCGATCTGGCGGACGGCGGACACCAGGTTTACCTCGTCGAAAAGGAGGCATCGATCGGCGGGCTTATGGCTGCGCTGGACAAGACATACCCGACGATGGACTGCTCCATATGAATACTCGGTCCCAAGATGATGGATGTCGGTCGGCATCCGCGGGTCGAGCTTTTCACCTTTAGCGAAGTCGAGTCGATTACCGGCTTCGTGGGTAACTTCCACGTGACGGTGCGCAAGAAGGCGCGCTACGTGGATCCCAACGAGTGCACAGCCTGTGCGGAGTGTGCCACGATCTGCCCCGTGGCGCTGCCGGACGAGTACCAGCAGGGATTCTCTTCGCGAAAGGCGATCTACATGCCCTTCCCGCAGGCGGTCCCGTCGTCGTACATCCTCGACATGGACCACTGCCTGGGCAACAATCCCATCGCCTGCGGCAAGTGCGCCGACGTGTGCGAAAAGAAGTGCATCGATTACGACGACACGGACAAGATGGTGTCTTTCGAGGTGGGTACGGTCATTGCCGCCACGGGCATGGACGTGTACGATCCCACCGAGTACGACGAATACGGATATACACGTTTCGACAACGTGATCACGAGCATGGAGTTTGAACGCTTGATCTGCGCCGGTGGTCCCACGGACGGCAATTTCATGCGACCCGGTGACAAGAAGCTGCCCAAGAGCATCGGGTTCATCCAGTGCGTGGGGTCGCGGTCGCACGATGGCCGGGGCAACCCGTACTGCAGCAACATCTGCTGTATGAATACGATCAAGGATACGCTGCTGTTGTGCGACCACTATCCCGATGTCGACGTGAAGGTGTTTTACATGGATATTCGTGCCTTCGGCAAGGGATTCGAAG
The DNA here is from genome assembly GCA_030597645.1 of Candidatus Zixiibacteriota bacterium. GTDB lineage: Bacteria > Zixibacteria > MSB-5A5 > JAUVRN01 > JAUVRN01 > JAUVRN01. The sequence goes on along the minus strand of JAUVRN010000161.1, from coordinate 626 downwards.
ATCTCTACATGCGGAGCCGTGATGAAGGGGTGAGGTACATCCGCGGGCTGCCGGGTGAAGTGGTGGAAGATGTCAAGACCGGCAATCTGCTCGTCACAGTGGAAAACACCACCACGGGCAAGATCGAACATCACGAATTGGAGATGATCGTCCTGGCCCAGGGCGTGGTGCCGCGGCACGACAGCGAGCAGGTCAGGAAACTTCTGACGTTGTCGTCGACGTCCGACGGGTTCGTCATGGAAGCACATCCCAAGCTCAAGCCCGTGGACGCACCCACCAAGGGCGTGTACATCGCGGGCTGTGTGGAATTCCCCAAAGACGTCAAGGAGAGTGTCACGCAGGCTTCGGCCTCGGCGGCACGAGCCAGCATCCTGCTCAACGCCGGCCAGACCAAGATCGAGGCGATCACCTCGCTGGTGGTACCCGACAACTGCAACTACTGCGGCCTGTGCGTACGCGTCTGTCCGTATCACGCGATCCTCGAACCGGATCGCGAGACCTGCAAGGTGCCGGTGGTGATCCAGGCGGCCTGTGCGGGGTGTGGTGCCTGCGCGGCGGAGTGCCCGCAGGATGCGATTCGTATGCGTCACTTCGATGACGAGCAGATCATGGCCCAGGTGGAAGCC
>JAUVRN010000237.1 GCA_030597645.1 Candidatus Zixiibacteriota bacterium | reverse complement strand
TCCTCGCCGAAATCCCAGGGCTTGATAAATGGATTCTGTGATGTAAGCCGATCCAGCTGCGAGTATCCGTCGCCAAGGAAGTGAGTCCGCGCTCGGAGCAGGTAGTACACTCCGCCAAGGACCACGGTGACCGAACCGAGGACGACCCAGAATTTCCCGAGGCGACTCTTGCCGTCAGAGTGCTCCTTCGTCTGACGAAAAACGCCCAGCTTCAGGAGGATCAGCGGAGTCCCGAGCCCGACTGCTATGAATCCGATCTGGAAGGCGACAGGAAGATACAACCACACTCCGACACCCCATAGTCGAGCACCGGGGATTGCAAAAGGCAAGAGGAAAAGGGCGACGGTGGCTAGGTAGCCGACCATCAGGCGCCAGGGTAGTACGTTCCTTTCCGCGATGTTAGCAGCAGCCTCCGTTGAGCAACCTCACGAAGAAGTAACTCTTTCTTAGCTATACACATACGTCCGAGTGGGGGTCAACCTCAAAACAACTCCAAAAACTAAACGGCCATGATTCGCCGCATAACGGCCAACGGCAATACCCGGACCTTCAGCAGTCGCCTCGTGATAGCGTTCCGCGTACGGTCAACCTTGATGTTGACAGATCCGTGAAACTGGCGGAGTGCGACCTCCGATTGCGGCTTGTACACGCAGCTTTTAGGGGCCCCACGGCCGTGTTCCTGGGTGTCATGTTCCTTTGCGGTCGAATCCGACCTCCGGCATTTCAATCTGGTTGATTCTGCACAGGTTCTTCCCTACCTTTGCCAAGTACACCAGAGACCAGACACCATCACACTGCGCTCCAATCGGGGACATCAATGAGGTATGCAGCTACGGCCTGGTTCACAGCGCTGCGCTGTGCCACTACAGCTCTTGCCACCACGATCCACGTTCCCGCTACGACTCAACAAGGTGTGACGCTTGCCATATACTACTCTCAAGGACCATCACCAACTGCATAGGGTAAGGGCAGATCCATGAAACATAGATACTTCGCGCTCGCCACAATCTTCAGCCTCGGCATTCTGAGCATCGGATTTGTGCTCACCTTGTCGCCGGGTTACGCCACCGAAACGAAGCCGGCACAACAGGGCAAAGGAATCATAGGTCCCGAGGTCGAAATCCCGGAGCCCATGTCTCCTGCCGAGCGACGTGATCGGGTAAATTCCGCCTACGGTCAACGGCGCGCCACTTCCCCGGCGCCTACCGACCCCGGAACGGATGTCATCTACGGCGCGGACGATCGCAAGGAGTACTATGAGATCACCGATCCAAATCTAGCCCTCGCGGCCGAAGCCGTCTGCCTGGTGGTCGACGTGAGTGAAGTCAGCGACAACGGGAACGGCACCTACTCCCTCGCGACCGCTCCATGGACCAGTCAGATCTGTACGGACGAGCGCTTCTTCGGGCAGTTGACCGCCGGCTTTTGCACCGGGTTCTTGGTGGGCGATGACTTGATTACCACGGCCGGCCACTGTGCCGATGTGTCCACCTGCGGTTCGACGGCATTCGTCTTCAGCTGGTGGAAACCGGACTCCGCTACCACGGCTCCGTGGATCGTACCGTCATCCGATGTCTACTTTTGCAGCGGTATCATTGATCAGGCCTATGCCGGAGACCTGGATTATTGTGTGCTGCAGTTGGATCGGCCCGTAACCGGCCGCTCACCTGTGGGCATCCGGCGCAGCGGATCGGTTGCCGATGGTGATTCTCTGTCCGTCATCGGTCACGGGATCACGCTGCCCTTGAAAGAGGCCGGCGGGGCGATCGTGCAAAACGCCAACGGTGCCGTTCCCTGGTTCCAGGCCAACCTGGACACGTACGGCGGCAACTCGGGCTCTCCGGTCTTCAATCTGAACACGTATCTCGTCGAGGGAATCCTCGTGCGTGGTGCGCCGGACTTCGTGTGGGATGTCAGCTGTTATCGATCGAACATAGTTCCCAACAGTGGTAACCCGGGCTCAGGCCTTCCTTTTGAGGAGGTGAGCAAGACAACCTCTTTTGAGTCCTTCATTCCGCTGCTGATCAGCTAAGTCGGCACCATCGAGATCTCAAGAGACGCGTACCGCTGTGGCGACACCGTGCACTTTGAGATGCGCGATCTTGATCTCGCCGGCATCAGCCCACAGGGTGTGCAGTTGACAACCTCGGGCGGCGATGTGGAGACCGCGACCCTCACCGAGAATCCGGCAAACTCGGGGGTCTTCCTGGGCAGCCTACCCGTGACTCCTGGAGTTCCTACCGGCGGTAACGGAGTACTGGAGTCCGCAGACGGTGAGACCATTGTCGCTACATACGAAGATGCGGACGACGGTACGGGTTCGCCGGCAACGGTGGCGGATTCGGCGGCAGTCGATTGTGTGGTGCCGGTGATTGCCAATGTTCAGGTGCAGAGTGTGGCCGGTACCCAGGCGGTGATCACTTTCGACACCGACGAACCCGCGACAGGCTTTCTTGAAGCCGGAATGACCTGCGGTGTAGTCACGCATGGCGCCGGCGGTCCTTCCGGGGTGACCTCCCACTCCATTCAACTGGGCGGACTCAGTCCGTTGACCACGTACTCTGTATCGATCACCGCAACAGACGGGGCGGGGAACTCGGCCACGGATGATAACGGCGCAGCGTGCTATAGTCTCACGACGCTGGATCAGCCTGACTATTTCACGGAACTATTTGACCTCTCCGATGGTGACCTGGACCACCGCACCATGGAATTCACTCCGGATGGATCGGGCGATTATTACTCGGCTTGCTCGGACACCACGAGCACCTTCCCCACCGATCCGGCGGGGGGTACGACGCTGTCCCTGGCGGACGATGCATCCGTCGAGGTACCGCTCACCGGTGGCCAGGAGGTTCAGCTTTATGGGGTGTCCTATGCATCGTGCTTTGTGGGTTCCAACGGCTATGTCACCTTCGGCTCGGGCGACTCGGATCTCTCGGAGACCCTCAGCGATCATTTCGATCTGCCGAGAATTTCGGCGCTCTTTGATGATCTGAATCCAGCGGCAGGCGGCACGATTTCGTATCGACAACGGACGGACAGGCTGGTGGTCACCTATGAGAACGTGCCGGAATACAGCACCGGCAACTCCAACAACATCCAGATTGAAATGTTTTTCGCCGGCATGATCTCGATTACCCAGTTACAGGTCGATGCCGTCGATGGATTGGTCGGGGTGTCCGGCGGCACCGATGTGCTCGGCGACTACGTAGAAAGCGATCTGTCCGCCTACGGCATCTGCGTCTGCGTGGACCCTGACACCGACGGCATCTGTGATCCAATCGACAACTGCCCGCTTGTCAGCAACGCGGATCAGGCGAATGCAGACGGTGACGACCTCGGAGATGCGTGCGATCCCTGCCCCGCCCTGGTCACGCCCGGCGACATTGCTCTGATGACAGGTGATGCAACGGCCGACTCGCTGATCACCTCAGAAGATATCATCTTTATGGTAGTCTATACGTTTAAGGGCGGGCCTCCGCCCATGCCGATCGAAGAGGTTGGCGACGTCAACTGCGACGGCAGCAACACGTCGGCCGATATTCTCTACTTGGTCAACCACGTGTTCAAGGGTGGCCCTCCGCCATGTGATGTGTGCGCCCTCTAGCCCGAAGCTGATCTCGTCCGGGGCAGACGCCCATGGATCCAAACACGATCCAGTGATAGGAAGACCGTGAGCCCCACCGCCGGGGACGACGAGCGATTCGTCGAGAGTAGATTGGGTGCACGGCAGGATCCCGGACTCATTCTTCGCCCCATGGTCGCCTCGGACCTCAAACCGGTGCGATGTCTGCTGGCGGGTTGTTATCGCTGGCTGGAGGAGCAGGAGCGCTGGGGCGATGAGGCGCTGAAGGAGATGCTGCAGTGCCGGGCGTCCATAGAGACGATCCAGGCGGCGGCGCATTCGCAGCGCTGGATGATTGCTACGATCGCCGAACAGACTGTCGGCGTCGTGGCCGTTGACCGACATGAAATCGCCCGGCTCTACGTGGACCCTGCCCAACATCGCAGAGGTATCGGTGCAAGGCTCTTCAAGACGGCCCTGGAGTTAATCTCGGAGGCAGGATACGGTGAAGCCATACTCGGATCCAACGAGTCGGCGCTGCCCTTCTACCGGGCCATGGGCATGACTATCACGGCCCAGAAACCGTACGGACTCAGTGCCTTTGCCGGTCACACCGTGTATCTCATGGCAGGTCCTGCCTCCGGGCAGCCCGACCACTAGACCAGACCACCCGTAGGTCGCCGGGCGTCACCGCGGCGAAGTCGTCGATGATGGCGTGAGCACCGGTCAGCTCCTCCGCGGATACACCGAGCCCGGTGTAACCTGCAACGGCCATCCCCGCGGCCCTCGCCGCCTCGATGCCACGGGCCGCGTCCTCGCTCGCCCGGCCCTCGTGAGCC
>JAUVRN010000268.1 GCA_030597645.1 Candidatus Zixiibacteriota bacterium | reverse complement strand
CCAGGCCGGCCCCGCTGACGAAGAACTGCGACTTGAGATGCAGCTTCGGGTCGCAGTCCCCGTCTATCGGGAATAGATGCTCAATCTGCACCGGTCGTGCGGTCAGTCGACGTTGTGCGCTTTTCAGAGCATCCAGCGACGACGGCGACAGACTGATCAACCGCTGCTCATCGACACCCGCTTCGTAGGCGCGCAGCAGGCCGTCTACGCTTGCCCCGAGATCCTGAACGTCGGCCCGCCGTGCGTATAGTCCCACATGCAGGGAGCCACCTGTCGCAGCCATCTGGTCCTCGAGCAGGTGCGATGCGGCGATCAGCGTCGACAACGTGTTGCGCATCAGATCGAGCGTAACGGGTGCGTTGCTGGCGGCCGTACGTCTTTCCGGGCCGATCGCCACGACGTGACAGCCTCGCAGCGCCGTCGCGATCAGCATGCCGGACCAGAAGTCGCATGTCCAGATGGAGTCCGGTGCGACCACCACGTCTCCTGCAAGCATGAGATTGTAGAGCGTCGCCTTGAGTACCGATGCCGACTTGTCCCTGAACCCCGTGCCGTTTGTGACCACGAGGAACCTGGATCGCCAGCCCTGCTCGCGGAGTTGTGCGTACACCGCCGTGGCGTCCGGGGGCGGCTTCCGCGGCCGGAGATAGTACGGAACCTCCGTGCTGTCGTAGCCCTGCCCCAGGAACAGTGCGCGCGTAGCATCCTTGATGGACACCAGGCCCGTACCGCGGATCAGCAGGCTGCGGTCGTCCCAGCACGGCCCCAGGTAATGTGCGCCCACCCCCTGCCCGGTCACGATGGCGAGGCCACGCTGAGGCTGATCCTCGAAGATGTCGCGGTAGGCGATCTTGCGGTGATCGCGCGCCAGGGCATCCACCGAGTAGGAAGGATCGAATACGTTGGTTACGTTGATGTGAACCCTGAGTCGGCGCCTGCGTTCCTTGTTGGACCACGCGCTCAACACGGGCGACTGCTCGACCTCCTCACGCAATCTTTGCTGCGCCTCGGCGATCCGCTGCACCAGCAGCGTGTCGTCGAGATCGGGCGTGTCGGCCTGGTACAATTCCTCGAGGAACGTGAGGATATCCCGGCCGCCACTCTTCTCGTAGTAGAACTGATCGATGAAGATGGAAAACTGGGGCAGGATATCCCGGCGGCCTGCATCGATGTCTGCGACCGCCGCACTCAGAGCATCCAGATATGCCACCGTCATATGACCCCAACCGATGGGATCGGGGTGAGACTCCGTGCCTCCCTTGAAGTCGTGAATAAGGAGTACCTGGTAGTACTCGGTCTGCTGGATCATCCGCTCCAGCTCGTACTGCCAGCGGTCGTTGATGAGAAACTGCACCTGCCCCGCTTCGGAAAACGGCCGGTCGAGCACGGCGGCGACCACGGCATCGCGCTCGGCCTGCGTGTCGTACTGGTGGCGGCGCAGCCCGTAGTTGAGCGGCAGCCACACCATGCGGTCATCTTTCCACCGTTTCCGGGACTGCCGGCTGGCCTCGAGCACAACCGCGGCGACGGCATCGAAAGCATCCTGGGCTCTCAGCAGGCTGGTCTGGTTCCACAGGGTGAACACTTCGCTCACTCGGATGGCAAACCGTGAACGGGCTGCCATGGCGTACACGCCGAAGTTGAACGACCGTTTTTTCTGACCGAAGATGCGATTGACAGGAATGACCAGTTCATCCAGCAGAGTGGATTCGGCGATGGCGGCCAGCCGAGTACCCTGCACGCTGTCAGAGGCCACCTGGTCGAACAGGCGGTCCATCATGACATGGTAGGTCGAGTCGGCCACCGTGAAAGGATCTCGTGGCTCGTCGGCCGGTCCGCGCAGGGCGACGGCAGCCCTCTCAAAGTGCTTTCGTCCCTTCTTGGAATCCAAGTTCTCACGTGCCAGCGTGGGCGTGAGGAGACGTTCCAGCGTGAGGATGGCGTCAGACAACTCTCGCAGCGTCTGCGCCTGCGCGGCATCCCGCGGTGGCGCGGGCGGCTCGAACCGGTACGGCTCGATAATGACAAAGTCATACCTGGGCCGGTTCTGACGGTACCGGGTCAGCGGCCAGCGAAGGGTGAAGCCCACCAGCACGGTGCCGGTCATCGGCTCGTAGTCGACCCGCAGTAGTTCACCGTGCCCGAACAGCCCTCCGCGTCGCAGGGCGAAATCGGCAGAGAGGCGAAACCACAGATGTTCGTCGAGCGAATTCGCCTCGATACCCTGGCGAAAGCCGAGAAGATTGGTATACAACCCTCCGGCCACGCCAAGGTCGAAGCCGTCGTAGAGCAGTGACGCTTCGGCCGTGAGGCTCAGCACACCGAGCTGCGGAAGCGCCAGGCGCCCGGACGTATTGGCAAAGAGACGTACCTGCCAGCGTTCGTCCTTGAAGCGCCAGCCCGTGGTGAGTCCCCACGTTTCGCTGTGTCCGGACGGTTGTCCCAGTGACGTGATATCGAGCGCGCTTGCGGGAATCGACAGATCCGCGGCCGTATCGGGTAGATCCTGCGCCCCCGCGAGGGGAATACACAGCATCGTCGCCAGAAGCCAGAGGCTCACCGGCAGGCACGTATTTGATGTGAAGCGACGCACGAGCATGAAGCCAGCCTGCAGTGCCCACCTGAGCACGTGGGCAGGTTGGGTTTACTGGTGTGCCATCAAGGAACGAACGGCAGGCGAGTCAGACAACTATGAAGACGCAGCGGCGCCCGCGCACGGCAGAATCACGGTGAACGTCGATCCCTCGCCCTCGCGGCTATCGAATTTGATCTGTCCGTTGTGCTTTTCGACGATGTTACGGGACGTGAACAACCCCATGCCCGCCTTGATGCGCTTTCCCCGCCTGGTGAAGCTGGGCTCGAAGAGTCCCGATTGCTGGTCCGCAGGAATGCCGCGGCCCGTGTCGCGTATGGTGATTCGAATGTCTTCGCTGTCGGCTGACGTCTGCAGCGTGAGGGTGCCCCGGTCCCCCATGGCGGTCAGGGCATTGGTGATGAGATGCATGAAGACCTGGTTCAGCTCGGCCGGGTACCCCAGGATCCTGGGCAGCGATCCGAACTGGCGCTTCACCTCGACCCCCTGGCTAAGCCGATGCTCGAGCATGGCGAGCGTGGTCTCGAGCGCCTCGTGGACATCCAGTTCCTGGAAGGATGCCTGATCGAGGCTGACGAAGCTCTTGAGCCCTCCGGCGATCTTCGTAATGCGATCGGTGGCGCGGATGATAATCCGACTGCCCTCGTCGAGCCCGCTCAAGCTCTTGTTTAAGCTCTGGCTGGATGTGCCTGTACCGCCTCCTGATGATTCGGCCAGTTCGTGCCGAATCCGGGCTGCGCACCGCGACAACAGATCTGCGCCGGAGCCGAGTACTCCCACCGGCGTATTGAGCTCGTGGACTACTCCGGCCACGAGATTACCCAGGGCGGCCAGCTTCTCCGACTCGATCAGCTGGCTCTGGGCTGCCTTGAGCTCGGCCCGTCGGTCCCGGAGTTGCTCGTTTTTTTCGCGCAGCTCTACGTTGCGCAGGCGTTCGATCTCCTTCTCGCGCTCCTTCTTTTCGACCTCGACGCCGATCTGGATGTTCTTGAGTTGCGTGGCTGCGACATCGCCTGCGATCTCTTCGCGGACCCTGTGAAACTCCTTGAAGTGCGACAGCGCATGTTCGAAGTCGCCCTGACGTGAGTATGCTTCGGACAACGCCTCGTTGGCCTGATAGATGCGCGGCTTGGAACCGATTTCCATGGCCAGATAAAGCGCCCTGTGCAGATGCTCCAGGGCTTCAATCACGCGGTCCATCTGCAAAAATAGATTACCGAGGTTTATGTGACTGGTACTCTGGGCCTGTCGGTTGCCCACGTCCTCCCTCAATGCCAGGCTCTTGTGATTGCACTCCAGGGCCGATTCCAGTTGGCCGGTGTGCTGGAGCACCTGGGCCAGATCATTGAGGGCGCGAGCTTCGCCCAGCCTGTTGCCCGCCCCCCGATACAGCGCCAGCGCCTCCTCGTGACATGTCCGTGCGTCGTCCCACAAACCCTGTGAGATGTAGACCGTGCCGATACCGCTCT
>JAUVRN010000339.1 GCA_030597645.1 Candidatus Zixiibacteriota bacterium | reverse complement strand
GTCCGCAGAACTCCTGGGCCTCGAGCGCAGCCACCTATATAAGAAGATGCGCTCGCTGGGCCTCGAGCGGCCCGGTGAGGGCGAGTAAGTAGAACCATGCGCTTGTGTGTCATATCTGACACACCACCGCCATCTGCACTTAATTCATTGTAATTCAAACGGTTAGGCAACACGACGTCTGAGGCGTGGTGTGTCTATTGTGACACAGTACGGTCTCTCAGATGCGCGGGCCAGCCACCCTATCTGATTGTATTCCAACGAGTTACCGGTGTGGCACGGTATTTGACACTGTCTCCAGGCAGGAAGGAGACGCGAAATGAATCTGAGGACATTCACGGCCGTTATCGCCCTGGTGGGACTGGGGCTCTACACTGGCAGCCTGCTGGCGGAACAGGGCGCAAATCCGCCCGCCCTTGCCACTGAGCCCGTAGAGACAACCGCACCTGCGATCAGCCCTATAGACCATGGCGACATCCAGTTGCTGGTGGTCCGCGAACGCGAGGCCATTCCCTACGAACCGGACACTGTCGCGCTCTGGTACTTCATCACGCCGCCGTCGGATCAGTACAGCCCCATAGACGGCGTCGTTCACAGCGAACAGGATCACTCATCCAATCATCAACCCATCACTGTGGAGGTGCAGATATGAGAACGCTCACATCTGCTGTGCTGCTGCTTCTGTGTGCCGCCCTCGTCGTTGGCTGTGGCGACGACGGAGGCGGGAGCGGAGTGGCCGAAATAACGACCGGCATCGAGAACGCAATCGCCGATGCTGAAGGTCCCGATCAAGCCGTGTATGCATCCACCGAGATCATGCTGCCCGATCCCGACATCGTGGCCGGCATGTTGACCGACGATTCGGAGTCGGTGTACGGCAGTCCGGCCCTGGCCGCAGGAGTGCTCGCCAAGAGTGGTGATACGCTCTACCTGGCCGGCATCGACGGGCTCTGGGCCTGCCGCGGCGAACAGTTTGAACTGGTTAGCGAAGCCCCCGTGGATGCCTCTGTTTTCGCGGACGGACGACATTGGATCGCCGAGAACGGTACGCTCCGCACCGTCGATGGTACCGCGGAGATCGTTACCGAGTTCGCGGCGCAGATCACCGGGCTCGCGGTCGATCGGGGTGATATCTATGCGGGCACAGCAGGCGTTGGTGTCTGGAAGCTCGACGGCAATAGCCTTGTCTCCGTGTCGCCCGAGTGGGATGTGCTGGCTCTGGCTGCTACCGACTTCGGCCTGTTCGCAGCTACCACTGACGGACTGCGCAGCTATCGAGACGACCGCTGGTTCCGCCGGCGCCTCGACGACACGTCTACGGATCTGCAGACGCCGACCGCACTCCTTTACCGCTATCCCTACCTGTTCGTGGGCACGGACCACGGGCTTCTGCGATACGACGGTGGACGTTGGGCGCAGTTTGACATCGGTGTCGAGGTTACGGCCCTGGGCTGGCACAACGCCCGGCTCTACATCGGCACCGACGACGGAACGCTGCTGACGCTCGAGGGCACTGTGCTCGAGACCGTCGTGTCGCCCGAAGCCGGGGCCGTGCGCTCGATCCTGCGGTTCGACCGCCGCCTGCACGTGGCCACCGATGACGGTGTCTTCCGGTATCGGCATGGCCACTTTGAACAGATCGAAGTGAAGGAAACCACGAAACTTGAACCCGAAACCGAGCCGATCGCTTCCCTCCAATAAGCGAACGCGTGGTAGCCTTCTCTCGATACGGGGCCCTTCGGGGCCCTTTTTTCGTGGGGATCGGACCGACGGGGACCCTTGAATCCGGCATCCGGGTGTATTTTCCAACGGTTCCCCTGCACGGGCGTATATATTGGCGAATCCTGGTGTCCTGACTCAGGACACTGGCACCCGTAGGTGAGTGTAAGACAGCAAGGAAGACAGCAAGGAAGACAGCATGATTACGATTACCGATACAGCCGCCAAAGAGATCAAGCGACTGGCGGACCAGCAGGGGCTCAAGGACGCGGTGTTGCGCGTCGGCGTGGCCGGAGGCGGTTGCTCTGGCCTGCAGTACGCCATGAACTTCGATCAGGAAGTCAAGGAGACCGATCAGTTGTTCGAGCATGAAGGTGTTCAACTGGTCTGCGACGCCAAGTCGTATCTCTATCTGAGTGGCATCACGATCGACTACACCACCGACATGATGGGCGGCGGCTTCAAGTTCATCAATCCCAACGCCGAACGCTCCTGCGGCTGTGGCATGTCCTTCTCCACGTAGAGTGCATGAAGGTCATTAACCTCACCGACTTTGCCGACGGAGGCATCATCCGGGAGCGCGTGTTCCGCGAAAAGGTGGCGGCGCTGGATGTAGAGTCGTTCCGCGATGAGGAAGTCTTGATCAAGGGCTGCGCCGACGTGCCCATACCCACCTGGGCCTTCATGATGAGCGCGGCGCGGGTGGCCCAGGTCGCGGACATGATCACTTTCGGCGAAGACGCTGCGCCGATGGTGCTGTACGAGCGGGCTCCCGAGCCCACGCGTTAACGGCGTGGCGCAGGGCGACGTCTTACCTTAAATAGCGGGGCCTCCGGGCCCCGACTCATATCCGGGAGAAAGGAAAAATGACACAGGCCGAAGAATCGAGCCGCATTACGAAGTTCGCCAACGCGGGCGGTTGAGCCGGTAAGCTGGGTCCGTCGGACCTCAGGGAGATCATGGCGCATCTGTTTGTGCCTGCGGACCCGCGGGTGGTTGTAGGCATGCATACCTCCGACGACGCAGGGGTCATGGAGCTGGAGGGCACCGACCAGCTCCTCATCCAGACCGTCGACTTCATCACGCCGGTGTGCGACGATCCCTACTGGTTCGGCCGGGTGGCGGCTGCCAATTCGTTGTCGGACATCTATGCGATGGGTGGCCGGCCAATCTCGGCTCTCAATGTCTGTTGTTTTCCATCCGAGGGGCCGGGCATGGATCAGTACGCGGAAATCCTGCGCGGCGGACTTGATGTGATACGACAATCCGGTGCCGTACTGCTGGGTGGACAGAGCGTCAAGGACGCGGAGATCAAGTACGGGCTCTCCGTCACCGGCGTCGCCACACGTGACCGGGTGACGCCCAATTCAGGTGCACGGCCGGGTGACGTGCTGATCCTCACCAAGCCGATCGGGACCGGCGTCCTCATCAACGGCGCACGAGCAGGCATCGTGGACGAGCAGATACTGATGGCGACCGTCCGCAAGATGGCCGTGCTCAATCGTGACGCGGCGGCGGTGGCAGCCCAGTTTGACTGCCGCGGTGCCACCGACATCACCGGTTTCGGCCTGGCCGGTCACGGCTGGGAGCTGGCCGAGGCATCCAATGTCGCACTCGAATTCGTTGCCCATCACGTTCCGGTCTTCGCTGATGCACTGACCGTGCTGGCCGAAAAGCACAAAGCCGGCAAG
>JAUVRN010000088.1 GCA_030597645.1 Candidatus Zixiibacteriota bacterium | reverse complement strand
CGTCAAATGATATTTTTCACTTATCAATTACAGTTGATTGCGCGGGTGTGGCAGTGGCAACGTGCCATCGTGGCGGCGATCGGTTTTCTATCACGCCTTCAATGCAATCGAGTTCTGGCGGCCCTGTGGACTGATTGAACTGGCTAAGATCCTGTCGGACAAGCAATTGGTAGCATGGAGGGCGACGATAGGGTTGGCTCTGTCCTCCTGATCCGTAATCCGTGGGTGACGACAGCGTGGGCCCTGTTCTCCTGAGCCGCGATCCACGGGTGTAAGGCTCTACCTTGTAAAGAGTTATAAGGCTCAATATGTCTTGTGACGTCATCGTCGCCGGCTACATTGTAAGTGTCGATGGGGGCCGACACGCCGGGTGGCCCGTTCCGGTGGCGTCTCCATCAGGGTCAATCTCGAAGCGTTCCCCGCAGAATGAGTCCAGGGACATGAATTCACGTTTACTACTAGTGCTCATGCTCGCCATGCTCGCAGCCGCGAGTTCGGTGCAGGCAGTCGATCTTTCCCGGAGCATCGTCCACGACGTACCTGCTGCAGTGATGACGGCGCAGTTCGGCCGCATTCCGCCATCTTTGCTGACGGCGGAGGACAGCGCCGTGATCGCGTCCTATCGATTTGCGGCGGACACGTTCAAGGTGCTGGCCATACTGGTGGAGTGGTCCGATCGACCGGCTACGTACTCGCGCGAGACGATGGACAGCCTCCTCTTCTCGCGGAACGTGTTCCCAGGCGGATCGGTGGCCGACTATTTCTATGAAGTTTCGTACGGCAAGCTCTACATGACCGGCGATGCGCTGGACTGGTTCGACGCGGGCCTCTACAATCCCGGGTTCAATTTCCAGTCGCTCTTTCCACTGATCGATCCCCTCGTGGACTTTTCTCAGTACGATGCCGACCAGGACGGTAACGTGGATGCGGTCGTATTCGTACGCTCGGGAAACGGCGAGGAAGACTCGCACGATCCCAATGATATCTGGTCCTATGCGGTGAGCTACGCCAACGGTCTTGGCCCCTTCGATGGGGTGCGGATCACCCGGTGGAACACCTCGCCGGAGACCTTTCCGCTGCACGACTCCCTGATCCCCGACCTCTTTACCGGCGTGGATACGCTCAACAAGATCCGGGTGTTCTGCCACGAACTCTCGCACAGCCTCGGACTGCCCGATCTCTACGACTACGACGCCAAGCTCGACCAGAGTACGTACCTCACACCCAATGATGACAACGACCATCCATTCGTGGACTGGTGCCTTATGGGCTACGCGGGTTACGGACTGTTATCGATCCGCTGCATCCCCCCGACGCACCTGTGCGGCTGGAGCAAAAAGGAACTGGGGTGGCTGACGCCCATCGTGCTCGATCTGGCATCCTACGCCGATCTGGTGATCCACAACCTGGAGACGACGCCCGACAGCTCCGTGTATCTGATCCCGATCGACATGGCCGAAGGGGAGTACTTCCTGCTCGAGTACCGCAATCCGAACTCGACCGGTATGTTCGACAAATTCGATTCGGATTTTAGCGTCTACTTCTGGCCGGCGCTCACGTATGGCGGCGACCCGCTCGATCGTGGACTCCTGATCACCCACGTGCACGATTCGCTCGGGGCCTACTACCACCGCATCAATGCAGGCATTCCCAGCTTCCCGCATTACACGGTAGCCGTGGAAGACGCGGGGTACAATCCGTCCCGCGATGCCTGGTCCAACCCGGAGGGATTCGTCACCGACAGTGCCCAGTGGTGGTATCCATACGAAACGCGCAAGGCCGCGACGTTCTCGAGCGAAGTGCCGGGCCAGGAGGTTTTCGGGCCTTTCACCGCGCCCTCCAGCGACGGGTACTACGGTCCAACGGGCATCGTCGTGGAGGTGGATTCCATCGTGGATGACCGCCTGTACGCCAGCATGTCACGCCCGGACGCGGACGGCGACAACGTCGCCGACATCACGGACAACTGCCTGCTGGTGCCCAACCCGGGACAGGAAGATGCGGACGGGGACGGACTGGGCGACGCGTGCGACGTCTGTCCCACCGACAGCCTGAACGATTCTGACGGGGACACCGTGTGCGGCAACGTGGACAACTGTCCGACCGTAGCCAATGTGGACCAGGACGACGTGGATCAAGACGGCGTGGGTGATGCGTGCGACAACTGCGCGCAGATCGACAATCCGCTACAGGACAACGCCGACGGCGACGCCTGGGGTGACGCCTGTGACAACTGTCCCACCGTGGTCAGTGTCAGCCAGAATGACTATGACGGGGATACGTTCGGTGACGACTGTGATTCGTGCGCGGCCATAGCCACCGCCACCAACTTCGGCGTGATGACCGGGGATGTGAACGATGACCGTGTCGTTACGTCCACGGACATCATCTTCATGGTGAATTACGTGTTCAAGAGTGGACCGCCGCCGGTACCGCTGACCGAGTGCGGTGACGTCAATTGCGACGAGCTGCTCACCTCCGCAGACGTCATCTACATGGTGAACTACGTGTTCAAGGGTGATACGCCGCCCTGCGACGTGTGCGCCGTGCCGTAGGGTGCGCCGCCGGTATACCGGGTGGGCCAGCGACTCAAGCGAGTGCTGCGGAATCAGCGATCGCGGAGATGCTCGGCGATGGCCGCAGCTGCCACACGGTGGCCGCGCGGGTTCCAGTGCATGTCGAGCCGGTAGTACGTACGCAGCCACGTGTCGTGAAAGGCCGGCGCCAGGTCGAAGAACCCGATGCCGTGCTCCCGACACAATCTGGCGATGGCCCGCTGGTAGGGCATGGCATCCGTCAGTTCGTGGATATCCGCCTTGGAGGGCACGAACACGACCAGCAGTTCGGCGCCGCGGCTCTGGACCTCCCGGTTGATCTCCTTCAGCAGCGCCGACGTGAGCTGAAGGTCCGGCGCTTCATCAGCAGGCGAGGGGGCCTCGCCGGAACCCCACAACCCGCGGAGCCGATAGTACATGTCATGCAACAGGTGTGAACGAAACGCCACGTCCCGAATCCAGAAAGGCTGCGTCTCCGTACCGTCTTCGCTTCGTCGCGCAACGTCCCAGGCGTCCTCACGCACCACGGGAACGCCGGTCAGGACCAGTTGCCCGTAGAGCATATCGAACTTCGGCTTGTTTTTGAAGTAGCGCCGGGCCGCGTTGTTGTCGTCCACGTCGTTCTCGGTGAAGACCAGGACCACCAGGCGCGGATCTCCGTACGCTCTCCAGTAACGAAACGTCAGCAGCGACTGATCCGTGCCGTAGCCGTTGTGCGCGAGATTGTAGATCGCGTATTGGGGCAGGCGCTTTCGCAGGATGTTCACGAACATCTCCTCCCACTCGACCTCGTAGCCCCAGGTGAAGGAGTCGCCCAGGAACACGATGCCGGGGCGCCGGTCGGTGGAGTCCTCATGCGCCAGGTCGCGGAAGCCGGACGGATTGTGCAGCACACCGAATTGGTTGTTGTGTGTAGTGATCCGGGCGGCACCGTCGGGGACGCCGCGCCAGCCCAGCAGCGTGTCATACATGGACAGGTTGCCGTGGTACGTATGAGTGACCTGGTCCGGACGGTAGTATGGGAAGGGGTCGACCCAGCGAAACGCCCCTTCTGCGGTCAGAAGGCAGACCAACAGGGTGGTGCACAGCAGCAGGAGGTTGCGGAGTACCTTTGAGCGCCGGGCCCCGACCTGTTTCACACGCATCAACTAAGTTGCGTGTGGCAGGACCGGCAACGGCTAACCGGCAAGAGAGCGATTGCGGGATCGCCCTCTCTTCAATGCGGACCGCGGGGCCGGTGGCTTGTCTGCCGGCCCTCTCTCTCCTCCCTCCGTTCCGTCCGGGTCACCGCGACCCGTCCGCAAGCACGCAACCGTCCCGCCGGCAATCCGTCCGCAAGGACGCAACCGTCCCGCCGTCCGTCCGTAGTCTGAAGGGGTACCCTGGAACCGGGTGACCCAGCCATGGGAGGCACGGCCGGTATGCTCAAGTTCATTCTCGTCTCTACGCTGGCACTCATCGCCCTGTGTACGCTCACCCTCTGTGACTTCATCTTTGGTATTGGGTTGCTCGGTGGAATCTTCGGTGCCGTGGTCGGCGCCGTGGGAGGTGCCCTGGGTCTGGTCGCCGGCGCCTTCGGCATCCTGATCGGTCTGATCGCCGGCCTGGCAGGCATCGGCATGCTGCTCGCGCTTCCGGTGCTCATCATCGCCGGCGTCGTCATGCTGTTCAGAGCCGCGTAGGCCCGTTTTCACCTGGCCAGTACGGTAGCTGCGGCGTTTCCGGTAAGGTCCGTCCCCAGAGCCCACCCCCGTTTGGACCGTCTGCGTGGTATCGGCCGACCGGCGTCAAGCCATGGACGTTGTAATCTCGTCGCGGGTGTATTATCTTGACTGACACAGCCGGGCGGCTGTGGGATCAGTCCAACTCAGGTGCTATGGTGTCCAGACGTATCATACCGATCGTGATCTGTGTGTGTTTCTCTCTCTCTGCGCAGGGCGCCGCGCATGGCGAGTCCAGGTTCCTCCGGGGTGACGCCAACGACGACGGCAACATCACGCTGGCCGACGCGATCTACCTGGCGCATTACCTGTTCGAGAAGGGGCCCGTGCCGATGCCCGATGTCAACTCCGGCGACGCCGACTGCAACGCGCGCGTGGACATGATCGACATCGTGTATCTCGTCAACCATCTCATGCGCGGTGGGCCCGAGCCGCGATGCCCCACCCTCTAGCGCTCGAATCGGCCATCAGTCTTTCGTTGTTCCCGGGACGCGGAGAGATTATTGTGCGGTTGCAGACCACATGGTGGACATGACTGCCGAGGCCGCAGCCTCTCCCGCGCCTCCAGTGGCGGGCCCGCGTCCGTCCGAAGACCACAGCATTCTCGCCGACATCGTCCAGTGGGACGTCGGCAACTGGGGCCGCGCCGTACGGATGTGGGATCGAGAGCTCCAGGGAGACTGGGCCGGGAAGCGGGCGCTCGACATGGGCGCCGGTGGGGGAGGGCTGACCCTGTACCTGTGCAGGCGAGGCTGTCGGGTGGCGTACTGTGACTCGAAGCCACCCCGAGACGAAGCCCGGGATTTGTTCCGGCGCTACGACATCGTCGATGACATCGAGTATTGCCGGGCGGACGTTACGCGTCTGCCGTACGGAGATGAGCAGTTTGATCTGGTCGCGTTCAAATCACTGCTGGCCGTGGCGTCCCGCTACGGCGGCTGGGAGACCCAGGTGGCCATACTGACGGAGGCCCACCGCGTCTTGAAGAAGAGCGGGACGCTGCTGTTCGCCGAGAATGCGTACGGTTCACGGCTGCACGCATTTGGCCGCAGGCAGTTTGTGGCCTGGGGCCGCGGGCTCCATTACCCCACGCTGGACGAGTATCGCCGACTGCTCCAGCCGTTCGATTCCGTCACGCTCGAATCGTTCGGAGTGCTGGCTGCGTTCGGTCGCCGCGAATGGCAGCGGCGGATGCTCAGCCGCGTGGATCATCTCATCAACCCCCTCTTCAGGGAGAACAGTCGGTACCTGGTATATGGATATGCGCGAAAATAGAGGCAAGAGACCGGGCAAGAAACGGAGCGGTCCACGCTCCGGCCCCACCCCCCCGGGCCGATCACGGATGCGAACCAACACTCGTTCGCGGCCCAGGGGACGGACCCCGTCGGCGGCGAGGCCCCGGCCCGCGCCCTCCGCTCCACCGCCGGATGCCCTGATCGACTACACGACCGGCGTGCTTCGGCTTAATGGTCGCGACCGCGGGGAGCTCGTAGATCCGGCTGAACTGTATCCGTCTCCACATCGTGTTCAGGTGGGGCCTGCGCTCATTCGCGGGCAGCGACTGGTGCAGGGCTGTACGCTGGCAGGTGCCGTGCAACTCTCGGGCCATCAGCTCGAGTTGACCGGGATCGATACCATTTCCCGCATGTCGCCGGAGGATTATGCGCGACGTGGTTCGTTCAAGGAGCTGGTGCCCATCGATCCGAACGAGCGTGTACCGCTCTCCGTCACCGGGAATATGTCGATGCGCATAGTGGACCTGGTCGCACCGATCGGCAAAGGCACGCGCGCGATGATCGTGTCGCCGCCCAAGGCCGGGAAGACGCTGATGCTCGAGGCCATGGCGCACAGCTTCAAGGCGGCATGCCCGAACATGCGCGTCATCGCCCTGCTCGTCGACGAACGGCCCGAAGAGGTCACGCACTTCCGGCGCCAGGTGGACATCGAGGTCTTTGCACGCACCAACGATCAGAGCCCGCAGGAGCAGGTGGACCTGGTCAACCTGGTGCTCGACATGGTGCGCGTGGAGTTGGAATGCGGGCATGACATCACGCTGCTCGTGGACAGCCTCACCCGTGTAGGGCGTGCGTTCAACGTGATCGGTTCGGGTACGCGCCGTACCATGAGCGGCGGTGTCGAGGCGGGTGCACTGGAAATACCGCGGCGCCTGTTCGGCCTGGCACGCAACATCGAGGGTGGCGGTTCGGTGACGATTGTGGCCACGGCACTGGTGGACACCGGCTCGCAGATGGATCAGCTCATCTTCCAGGAGTTCAAGGGCACCGGCAATTCTGAGATCGTGCTCGATCGACGACTGGCCGAACAGCGGATCTTCCCGGCGATCAACGTGCTCGCCAGCGGCACCCGCAAGGACGAGCGGCTCTACGGCGAGGAGGACATCCAGCGTATCGCGCTGCTGCGCCGGGGGCTGGCGGACCGCCATCCCCGCGAGGCCATAGAAATGATGCTCAAGCTGATGGAAAGGCACGCCAACAACGAGGAGTTGCTGGCCAGCATCCCCACGAGCTGAACGGCAGCCTTGGGGGACGCATGCGCATCCTCTATCCGGGTCAGCCGTGGATCATCCAAACATTGGGTTCGACGTACATACCCCGGTCGGTATCCAGGTCGAACTCCACCGTTGTCAGGGCGCCCGGTATGACGTAGGAACCGCTGCGGGCGAAGCGCATCCCGGTCCAGGTCTCCCACTCCCTGACGGTTCCCCGAATGATCATGGAGCGGCCGCAGACACCCAGGGTGCGGGCACCCAGGCGGTCGTGTACGCGCATCCAGGGGTCGAACCGTTCTCCGTCCGCATTCCGACGGGTGATGTACTGCTCCATGGGCCCCAGCGGATACTCGCTCTTGCGGCTCGGACGGACCGGGGCGATCAGTCGGTCCAAGCCGTGATCGAGTCCGGTGCGCTGCATGGCCTGCACCACATTGCGGCTCTTTCCGCGCCCCAAAAGCGGTGCACGCATG
>JAUVRN010000163.1 GCA_030597645.1 Candidatus Zixiibacteriota bacterium | reverse complement strand
CCGCCGGCCCTGCCGTTGTCGCCGCCCCCCTCAAGCAGGCGATAGCCGCCCGCCTCTCCCTTGCCCCGCTCGGCCTCCTCCATGAGCACCGGACTTCCTTCGACCGGTAGCCAATTTCCTTCGGGATGCTCCTGGCGCATCATGGTGATCACGCCGTCCCCGTTGAGATCATCCGGACCGTCTTCGTCGGTGGCGTCGTCGAGGTCGTCGTTGACCGGCCGATCGTTGGTGGATCGCAGCTCCCGGGGCGAATCGAAGTAACGGGCATACCCATCCGGGTTGCCCACCGGGATAATGTACCAGCGGTACGCAACGAGCTCATCCTGCCAGTCCGTGAGCAGCAGTTCGGCCAGGCGCACGGCGGCTTCGGATGCCTGCGGGCTGTTGCCCTCCATATTGGCCACCACCAGCAGCGCCGGCTTTTCATCGCCCGATCCGAGGATCAGGAGCTCGACGGGCCGGTCTCCGGGTGTCCTGGCCAGTTCGAGTACGTCCGTCTGTCCCCCGTGACTTCGCGACAGCGAGGCCACGGCATCCGCTATGGCCTCCGGTGAGCGATAGTCGGCTGCCCCTGCCGGGGACCAGCCGTGACACATCGCGACAATGGCAAGCGGGATCACGATACGTTTGAGAGTCATCTATCCTCCAGCGTGGCGACACCGGGTCCCGGATGCGCTTCACCCGGTTCCCCGGCAGATCAGTTATGGTAGACACCAGCCCACGCGGCAACAAGGCCAAAGAGGCCCAACGGTTTGCCCCGAGTGTGGGGAAGCCACAACACGGCCAGGGCGCGGTAAGATCAACTCCAGGGAGAGGAATTCGGCGGTCCGACTTGACAATCGAAGGCAAAAAGACGATATTAGGACCAGATACTCCTAATTAGGAGTTAACCTGGCAAGGCGCTTTGCAATATGTCCACGGCGATGACATCAACGGACCGACAGCACGACACGCAGCGACGGGCGCTTCCCGAACCCTCCGCCGAACCGTCAGCCGATCCCGCAGCGGCTCCTGCAGAGCTGACGGGCGAGGCCTACAGGTCACGCCGCAGACGCATCGAACTGATGCGTACCATCGTGCAGCTCGTATCGCTGGCCGTGATCATTTTGATCGGGATCGAGTTCTACCTCTTGGTGCACACGCTGCCGACCGGCGAACCGATCGGATCACGACCACCGGGTGTCGAAGGCTTTCTCCCCATCTCGGCCCTGATCTCGCTGCGCTACTGGTGGCTTACCGGCATATTCAGCAAGATCCACCCCGCGGGATTGGTAATCCTGCTCCTGATTCTCTCCACGGGTCTGCTTCTCAAGAAGGCCTTCTGTTCGTGGATATGTCCCGTCGGCACGATCTCCGAATCGCTGGCTTCCGTGGGACAAAAGATATTCCGCCGCAGGATCCGCCTGCCGGCGTGGCTCGACTATCCGCTGCGCAGTCTCAAGTACCTGCTACTGTTCTTTTTCGCCTGGGCCGTGTTCGTCCAGATGTCACCACAGGCCATCGCCCTGTTTCTCGGTTCGCCGTACAACAAGGTCGCGGACGTCAAGATGTTGATGTTCTTCACCGAGATCACTCCGTTCGCGGTCAAGGTCCTGATCGCACTGGTGGCGCTGTCGGTGGTCGTTCCCTTTGCCTGGTGCCGCTACCTCTGTCCGTACGGCGCGTTGCTGGGTGTCCTGTCGCTGGCCTCGCCGCTCAAAATCTCCCGCCGGGCCGCAAGCTGCATCGACTGCGGACTCTGCACAAAAGCCTGCCCGTCCAATCTCCCGGTCGAACGCCTCGACCGCATAAGCTCCGATGAATGTGTCGGGTGCCTCGCCTGCGTGGCCTCGTGTCCGGTACCGGACGCGTTGCAGGTACGGATGCCGCGGCCCTGGTACCGGGCCGTGTCACCAGTGCGGTTCGCGGCGCTTGTGATACTCTTGTTCTTCGGTGGCATCGGGGTGGCGAAGCTGTCCGGGTACTGGGTCTCCGAGATATCCGAGACGGAATACCGCAGGCGCATTCAGGAGATCAATACTCCCAAGTACCAGCACGCCCAGGGGCAGGTACCTGACTACGGGCCGGACGACTGACCCCGCGACACCTGCCGCGAATCAGGCAAGTGACCTCTGGAACACGACACCAGCGGGCTGCCGAGAAACTGGGCTCGGTTGCGCGAATCCGACCGGATCCAGTCTCTCCGTAATCTGCTAAAGCCTCGGCATCGTTTGAGCCTTGTGACAGTCCAGGCACATGCCGAAGACGTTGCGCAGGTTCTCGGGACCCCTCTGACGCAGCCGCATGATCTTCCAGCCGTCGCCGTAGAGAATCCGGCTGCAGCGCGACTTGACCTTGTGCGTCGAACAGCCGTCCCGGGTGCATTCACATAGACCGCCGGATCTGCGGTACAGCGCCTTGCGCAGAACATCGATTTCGGATGTGGGCATATGATATACCTGCGTTCTTCCCCTCTTAATATGAATCGGCAATCTCGCCGGCCCGTATACCTGCACAGCATCTGATTTTTCCGACCGACCCGGACGCCTTGACTCGAGGCTCGCCGGGTCTAGATTGATCGTTCAGGAGAGTTTTCTTATGCCCGAGCTATCCAGCCGCAGTCAGCGAGTCCCCGCATCGCCTATCCGGAAGCTGGTGCCCCATGCCGTGGCCGCGAAGCACCGGGGCACGCACGTGTATCACCTCAATATCGGTCAGCCCGACATCGCCACGCCGGATGCGTTTCTCGCCGCCGTTCGCAACTGGCCGGGACAGGTCGTAGCCTACGACCATTCCCAGGGGCGCGAAGAGCTCATACGAGCGTTTCAGTCATACTATCTCCGGTTAGGCATCGAGTTGAGCCCGCCCGAGATCCAGGTAACCACCGGTGGTTCGGAGGCACTGATGTTCGCCATGGCCTGTGCCGCCAATCCGGGTGAACGCCTGATCGTCTTCGAGCCCTTCTATACCAATTACGCCGGTTTCGCCGCTCAACTGGGCATCGAGCTGGTGCCCATCACCAGCAGCCCGAAGACCGGCTACCACCTGCCTGCCACAGAAGAGATCGAAGCCGGTCTCGACGCCACGGTGCGGGGCATCCTGTTGTGCAATCCCAACAACCCGACCGGAACGGTGTACACGGTGGACGAAGTCGACGCACTGGCTTCTATCTGCAGGAAGCACGACCTGTACCTGCTGGCCGACGAAGTGTATCGCGAATTCTGCTATGAGGGCGAGCTCCGATCGACGCTCACGCTGCCGGACATGGAGCAGCACGTTATTCTGACGGACAGCCTCTCCAAGCGACTCTCGGCGTGCGGCGCCCGAGTGGGCGCGCTCGTGTCGCGCAACGAGGGCGTCATGCAGGCGGCGCTGCACATGGCGCAGGCCCGGCTCTCATCTCCTTCGCTGGAGATGATCGGTGCCGCGGCGGCGCTGGACGCGCCCGACACGCCGCGCTTCATAGACGAAACCGTATCGGAGTATCGCCGGCGTCGTGATATCGTGCTGGCCGGTGTGCGGGCCATCCAGGGTGGTTTCTGCGAAACACCGCACGGCGCCTTCTACGTGATGGCCAGCCTGCCGGTGGACGACACGGAAGATTTTGCGCGATGGTTGCTGACGGACTTTGAGCGCGACCACAAGACAGTGATGGTCGCCCCCGGACCCGGCTTCTACGTCACGCCGGGGCTCGGACACAGGGAGGTGCGCATCGCGTACGTGCTCAACACAGCCGACCTCGAGGATGCCATGAATCTGCTCGGTGAAGCGGTGGAGGCATTTCGGGGGGTCGCGGCGCGCACATGAGCCTGACCGTCGGCGTCGACATCGGCGGCACCGCGATCAAACACGGCCTTGTCTCCGCGGCGGGAGACATCCGGGCCGATGCCTCCGTGCCGACACCGGCGACAGGTGGTCGGGCGCTCCTGGATACCGTCGGAGATCTCATCGTCGCATACCGACAAGAGCACGACGTGGCCGCCGTCGGAGTCGGCACCGCCGGTGCGGTCGACCACGACTCCGGTACGGTCGTCGGACTTTCGCCCAACATCGCAGACTGGGAAGGCACGGCGGTCCGGGCCGAGTTGGAGCAGCGAACCGGCCTGCCCGTGGTGGTCGACAATGACGCCAATTGCATGGCGCTGGCGGAGACCGAGACGGGCGCAGGCGCCGGTGCGCGCTCCGTGTTTTTCTTGACCCTCGGAACCGGGGTCGGTTCCGCGTTCGTGGTGGACGGTCAACTCTGGCGGGGCAGTCACAGCATGGGTGGCGAGTTTGGCCATGCCACCATCGTCAAGGACGGTCGGCTCTGTGCGTGCGGACAGCGGGGCCACCTCGAGGCGTATGCGTCGGCAACGGCCCTGGCCCGGCGCGCGGTGGACCTGGCCCGGCAGGGACTCCCGTCCCTGTATGCAGGGGTCAGTGACGAAGCCGCCGCGGCGCTCGGCAGCAAGGACGTGTTCACTGCAGCGGCCGGCGGTGATGCGGCGGCCGCCCAGGCTATCGCTGAGATGACGGCGTATCTGGGAACCGGCATCGCCTCAGCGGTCAACCTGCTCGACCCCGACCGCGTGGTCATCGGCGGTGGAATGGCCGATGCGGGCCGGATCTTCTTCCAAACGCTTGAAAACGAAGTTCGAGCGCGCGTGCACGCAGGCGTCGCCGACTACGTGAGCATCGTGCCGGCCCGCCTGGGCAATCGCGCCGGCTGGCTGGGGGCCGCGTTGCTGGCGCGCATGCGGCGGGACGCCCCGTGAGCAAACCTGACGCACGGGTACAGCCCCGATGGTTCCGACACAGTGTTTCTTGAAGCGGATTAGCGGCAGGCGTTCTAGAAATCGTCCAGTTCGTCGACTTCGGTTTGGGCGGAATCTTCGAGATTACCGAGTTCCCGACTGGAGTATTCCACTTCGAGCAGAATGCGCTGGTCTTCCCCGCGCAACATGAGGCTGATCTCCGTGGCTTCGGTCTGCCATCCGGCCCAGAACACCAGGTGTCCCAGTGCGATGGCCTTGCCCCAGGATTCCTCTTCTTCGCGGAGCCGATCGTCAAGCCAGTGCTGCTTCTGATCGACCGGCTCCCCGTACTTTCGAACGAGGATTCCCTGGAGATGCTCGAAGTCATCGAAGTAGTCGTTGGGCGACACGTGCTCGCCCAGCAGGTTGTACTTGGCACGCACCAGCCTGCCCTGCGCGAATATGAACGCCGTCAGACAGGGATACCGTGAAACGCGGCCCTTGAATATCAGGCCTTCTTCGCTCTCCTTGATCAGCTCGGCGGTTTCGGATTCGCGTACCTGATCCTGAGCCATACCCCAGCGGCAGCGGCGAAAGTGGTATGGGTCGTGTCCGGTCGTTCCGGTGTCCTCGTAGGCCCACATGCCGTCCGGGCCCAGTGTGACCTCACGGCCATCCTCGGTAATCGCACTCCTGCTCTCTGTCT
>JAUVRN010000349.1 GCA_030597645.1 Candidatus Zixiibacteriota bacterium | reverse complement strand
GCGGGCTCAGACGTGCTGCCTCCAGTCATTACCTTAAACGCTCCGGCCGACGGAACGCAGTTTCCGGAAAGTACATTGGTAGATCTCGATTTCACGGTCTCGGACCCTGAGTCGAGTCCACTGGAAGTGTGGATTTACGGTGACACGAGCGCCACACCAACGACGTTGCTGTATCACGTCAGCGGGCTGACCGGTCCCGCGGATGTTCTCTACCCCTGGGGGAGTGGCGAGAGTGAACTTGCCGTTACCGGCAATACGGTAGCCCTCTGGCACTTCAACGAGAGCGCGGGGACCACGGCGTCTGATGAGACGGGGAATCATGACGGCGTGGTCCAGAGTGCCGTGTGGGCAGCCGGTCGCTTCGGCTCGGCGTTGACCTTTGGCGGTGACGATCGGGTGGAGATCCCGGACAGTCCGGACTGGAATACGCCGGAGCTGACGGTGCAGGCGTGGGTGAACGCGACGACCTTCTCCTCTACGTACAACTGCGTGGTGACCAAGGGGAGCTACCCGACGCCGATTGATCTGAGCTGGGCGATGTGTGTGTATGATGGTCAGCTGATACTCCTGGTCGGCAATGCGGACGGTTCGACCTGGGCGGTGTCGCTGGATGCCATGGGTGGTACGACACTGTCGACGGACACGTGGTATCACCTGGCGGCGACGTACGACGGATCGGACGTGCGCTTGTACGTGAACGGGGTATTGGATACGAACGGTACAGCCAATCCTTATGCCTACAGCGGCGGGATCCACTACGCGGTGGGGCCGGTGGACATCGGCAGTTCCCTTCAGCAGACGACGTCGGACACGTGGGATGGCTTAATCGACGAGGTGCGGATTTCGGATGTGGCGTTGTCGGAATCTGAGCTCCAGGCGACATACGCATTGGAGGTGGGCCGGTACTACTGGTCTGTGACCGCATCTGATCTGTCCGCGAACAGCTCTATCTCAGAGACCAGGTTTTTCGATATCGTCCGGCCCGACACGCTGGCTCCAGGCATCACCTTGAACACACCAGCGGATGGCGCTCAGATTGTGGAGGGAAGCACCGTCGTCCTGGATGTGACCGTCGTGGACCCGGAATTCAGTCCCGTGGAGGTCTGGGTCTATGGTGACACCAGTGCGACACCTGGCACGTTGTTGCATCACGCAAGCGGTCTCACCAGCCCTGCGAATATTCTCTACACGTGGGGGGGTGGCGAGAGCGAGTTCACGGTAACCGGCAACACGGTCGGCCTCTGGCACTTCAATGAGAATGCCGGGACCGCGGCCACCGATGAGACCGGCAATCATGATGGTGTGGTCCAAAATGCCACGTGGGCTCCAGGTCGTTTTGGCTCAGCCCTGACCTTTGGCGGCGACGATCGGGTGGAGATCGCGGATAGTCCGGACTGGAACACACCGCAATTGACCATTCAAGCCTGGGTCTATGCCACAGCAGTCGCTGCGGGCGACTACAACTGCGTTCTGACGAAGGGAACCCTCCCTGACGCTATGAATCCGCGCGATCTCGGCTACTGCCTGGCACTCCATGATGGAAGGCCTGTCTTCCTGATCGGCAATGCGGATGGTTCCGATTGGGCCGTGGCGTTGAACGCGGTCGGTGCCACTACGATGGACACCGGAGTCTGGAATCATGTGGCGGTGACCTACGATGGTTCGTACGTGCGACTGTATCTCAATGGCGTGCTGGATGCCAACGGTGCGGCCAATCCTTATTACTATGATGGCGGGTTGCACTTCAGTGTCGGGCCGCTGGATGTGGGTAGCTCTTTTCAGCGGGATACGAATCATAGCTGGGACGGTTTCATTGACGAGATACGAATATCCGACGTCGCCCTCTCAGCCTCTGAGCTTCAGACGACATACGCATTGGAGGCGGGCCGGTACTACTGGTACGTGAACGCCGCGGACACTTCGGGCAATGGCTCTGCATCAGCAACGCGGTACTTCGATGTAGCGCCGGCTGTACCACCACCCGGTCTACCCGCACTGCTTAGCCCGGTGGATTCAGCATTGATCAACACCGATACGCCAGGCTTTGCGTGGAGTTCGACGGCCGGTGCGGGGGGTACGTACACGCTTGAATACGCGCTGGATGCCGGCTTTACCGCCGGTGTGCAGACCATCGCGGGGATCACGGATACGGTACACACGCCGGCAGAGGCGCTTGCGGATGCGACGTATTTCTGGCACGTTCAGGCCTTCAATTCGATCGGCGATTCCAGTGGTTATCAGGCGACGCCGCTCTCATTCACGGTCGATGCGGGAGCACCGGCGGTGCCGACACTGATCCATCCGCCTGATCTGGCCGTGATCACGGACGACACGCCAACCTTCGACTGGAGTGCCACGGCGGGTCCCGGCGGGAAGTACACGTTGGAGTACGCTACGGATGTCGTCTTTACCACCGGGCTCGTGACGGTCCCCGACCTGGCGGATACCACCTACACGATCCCCGGATTACTTCCGGGCGGTAAGGGCGTCGTAGACGGAACGTATTACTGGCATGTTGAGGCGATCGACACGGCGACCAACGCGAGTGGTTATCAGACGGCGCCGTTCTCGTTCACGGTGGATACGGAAGCGCCGAATGTTCCCACGTTGATCCTTCCCCTGGATCTGGCTGTGGTCGATGATAATACACCGATCTTCGAGTGGAGCGGGACCGCCGGCAGTGGCGGCACCTATACGCTCGAGTTTGCCAGCGATTCTGACTTCACGTTTGTGGTCACCGTAGGGGACATTGAAGACACGGTGTACGAGGAGCTGACGCCCTTTATGGATGGTGATTACTACTGGCACGTCAACGCGACCGATCAAGCGGGCCATGCCAGTGGCTACCAAACTACACCGTTCAGGTTTTCCGTCGACCTGGGCGTTCCGCCGGTGCCGATCCTGGTGAGTCCGCCCGATTCGTCTTTCACCTGTGATACCACGCCTGTGCTCACGTGGATAGGATCCGATCCTCTGCTCGTGGGAGGATTGAGAACAGATGCCGGGTCCAGTGGTTCGGGCGCGGCGTCCTCGTCGGTCACCTACACCTTGCAGTACAGCGCCGATCCGTTGTTTGCTCAGGCGACGACCGTGGTGGGTATCGCAGACGCCACATACACGGTCCCGGAGACCGGCGCCACGCCCTATGGCACCTGTTACTGGCGCGTGGAGGCTGTGGACGAGGCCGACCATCACAGCGGTTACCAGGCTGATGCGTATCGGTTCGGCGTGTTCGTGGCCGGCGACCAGAACCAGGATGGTCTGACGACATCGGCCGACGTTATTTACCTGGTGAACTTCGTGTTCAAGGGTGGGGCCACGCCGCAGCCCTGTGAAGCGGCGGGT
>JAUVRN010000081.1 GCA_030597645.1 Candidatus Zixiibacteriota bacterium | reverse complement strand
TCCGGGGCGGCTCCCCGTCTTCAGACGGAACGAGCCCGGTAGCTCCCATGACGCCCATCAGCGAAGGAACATTCAGCGAATCCGCAAGACCTGATGGGACGACCATGAGCGAACCACGCTTGGCGATGCTCTCGTAGAGCATGTTCATGGCTCGCAGATTCATGGCGGCAGGGTGGTTCCGGTAGGCGTCCGCTGCCTCGACGAACTTACGCGCGATCTCGGTTTCCGCCGTTGCCAGGATGATGCGTGCCTGCCGCTCCCGCTCGGACTGCGCCTGCCGTGACATCGCGTCCTCCAACGCGGTTGGGATGATGACATCGCGGATCTCTACCGACTGCACCTTGATGCCCCAGTCGGCCATCTTGGTTTCCAGCGCGACCTTGAGCCCGTGGCCGAGTTCGTCTCTGGACTGGATCAGTTCGGTGAGATCGTGTTTGCCGATGGCATCGCGCAGCTGAGTCTGCGCCGAGAGGACCACCGCTTCGTTGTAGTCCTGCACCTCCAACGCAGCGCGCTCGGCGTCACGAACGATCCAGAAGGCAATGGCATCGACGTTGACCGGCACCGTGTCTCGGGTCAGGCACGATTCGGCCCCGAAGGCCGCCGTTCGAATCCGTTGATCGATGTTGTAGGCCACCCGGTCGATGATGGGAATGACGGTGAAGTACCCGGGCCCTCGCAACCCCCGGTAGCGGCCCAACCGCAGGAGGACCGCTCGCTCCCACTGATCGGTGTATTTGATCGAGGCTGCGAGCAGGACTCCCACCGCCACCCCCGCCATACCGGCTATTGGCGTGGCGACGCCGGCGAGGAACAATCCTCCGGCCACCCCGGCCATACCAACGAGGCCAGAAGCGATGGCGGCCAACGGGTACCGCGTGTCATTTGGGCTGTGTCTGATCATGTCCATCACCTCGTGCGAGTAGAATGGGCCGGTGCGTCGGCCAGCGGTCACGTCATCGTTTCCGTACGGGTCGAACGTCCGGGTACCTCGTGCGGGTGCTGCGCGGGCGCACGACCCGGTAGGGTTGTGAGTCTTCCAAGTGTGGACTGCGCAATACACCCAACTCGATGGGAAGCGCGACACGGACCAGGACGGTCAAGACGAACATCCCCATCGCCCAGATGCCGGCCGTCACCCACAGCTCCACCCACGTCGGGGCGTATTCGACGATCTCGCCCAGTGGCGACGGGATGAATCCCGGGATCACCAGGCCGATCCCCTTTTCAACCCAGATCCCGAGGAACAGCGCCGCGCACGCCCACATCAGGACGCGCGGATTCTTGCGCAATGGATGGATCATGAGCGTGATCGTCGCCGTCACGTTCAGCGCGATCCCGGTCCGGATCCACGGGACCAGGGCATCGTGCTCGCCAAGCCCGAAAAAGAGGTAGCGTGCGCTGATGTTGTGGTGGGTCGGTGTGAAGAATTCGAAGATCAGTTCGGACAGCAACATGACGAGATTGACCTGCGCCGCCACGGCGGTCACGGTGGCCAGTTTCGAGATGGCTGAGTCGGAGATCGGGTACTCGCTGTTGGACCGGATGAAGCCGAGCAGCAGGATCATGAACGCGGGTCCGGCAGTAAACGCCGAGGCGAGGAACCGCGGGCCCAGCAGCGCGGAGTTCCAGAACGGCCGCGCCGTCAGGCCGGAAAACAGGAATGCCGTGACCAGGTGGATGCTCACCGCCCAGAACACCGACACGTAGATGAACGGGACGTACTTCCGCTTCAGCGGTTCGCGCCCGACGTAGTGGCTATATAGGATGTAAAACGGAATCGCCAGATTCAGCACGAGGTATCCGTTGAGCAGGATGACGTCCCACGCCAGCATGGAATCGGGCCAGTTGAGCAACCCGACCCCCGGGGCGAGGCGCCACCACTTCCATGGCCACCCTGGGCTGTTGGCCATGACGAACGCGAGGCACATGACCAGCGCCGATACCGCCACGCCCTCCGCGATGAGGACGGCCTGGCTAAAGTCCACGTCCTTCAGGATGTACGCAGGCAGCACGAGGATGACCGCGGCCGCCGCGAGGCCCACGAGGAACGCCAAGTTGGAGATATAGAGTCCCCAACTCACGTGGTCGTTCATGCCCGTCACTACGAGGCCGTGGTTGGCCTGCTCCAGGTAGGCATAGCCCCCCGCCAGCATAATCACCGTCAGGCCCCCCATCCAGAGATGGTAGCGGCGACCGCCGGACGTCGCGGAGCGGAGCGCACTCAGCAGGAAGGCTCGTAGATGCACCGTCACCTCAGTCGGAGAAGTACCAATAGCGGGGCTCCGTCGCCAACTCTTCCTTCAGGCGGAAGAGGTGCTTGTTGGCGAGCACCCAGCGGATTTCAGAGTCAGGATCCAGCAGGTTACCGAAGACGCGCGCCCCGGGGGGACAGGCCGCGACGCAGGCCGGCAGCTGCCCCTTCCGGGTCCGGTGAATGCAGAAGGTGCATTTCTCGACGACCCCTTTCTTTCGCGCGCGGTTCCCCAGGTAGTGCTGGTTGGGATTCACCTCGTTGAGCGGAACCTCGGCTTGCGCCCAGTTGAAGCGCCGCGCCCAGTAGGGGCAGGCGGCCATGCACGCGCGGCACCCCACACACCAGTTGTAGTCGATGACAACGATGCCGTCGGGCTCCTGCCACGTTGCGCCCACCGGGCAGACCGGCACGCAGGGCGGATTGGCACACTGGAAGCACTGTGTGCCGAGGTAGAAGTGGCCCTCGGCAGGCACCTCGTGCTGGTAGGTCGCGTCGGCCTCCTCGAGGTTGATGCCTCCGTCCTCCATCTCGAAAATCCGGATGTACTGCGTGTCCGAGGCCCGGTCAAGGTTGTTTTCGTTGATGCACGCCTCGATGCAGTTCCGATAGCCCTTGCACTTGGAAATATTGAAGGCGTACCCAAAGAGCACCCCCGGCTGCGCATCCGTGGTGGCGATGGTGACGTCCTCGTCATGGCGGATCTTGGCGAGCCGTTCGATCCGCTGGATGGTTTCGGCCCGCTCCGCATCCGTCATCCGGCGATAGTGCTTCTGGGTGAACTCTTGCCACTCAAGGACCCTGAGTTCTCGCTCCTCGGGAGTCGCAGCGTTGAGCGGGCGGCAGGCGCTCGCCGCGGCCGCGCCGGCGGCAACGCCTGCCGCGAGCATCCCCAGCGCCCCGCGCCGGTCGACCGGTTTCTGCAGCACGGTGCCGTCCTCGGCGCCGTCGGGCGTCACTGAGTTACCGTCGTCACTCATGAGTCGTCCTGGCCCTTTCGAGTTCAGGCGCGCGGAAGGGAATGCGCTGTTGGATCGCCGGGCTGTGCGGATCGTGGCAGTCACCACACCCCATGACCACGCGCCGCCCCTGCCAGCCGTCGAGCCGCTTGCCATGCGCGCCGCCGGCCCACGCCTCCGCTTGCTGGAAATGACATTGGGCACACAACCGATAGCTCTCAGTCAGGGTCACAGGCTCACCCTGCGCCAGGGCAAGCCGCTCGACGTTGTCAGCCGAATGGCACGTCGAACACAAGGCGCCGGTCTCTTCAGGGTGGACCGGCTGGATGTTCTGATGCGCGTCGTCGATACGGTCATCAGTCATGACGACGGTCCGGCCGAAGTGGCACGATGTACAAGGGTACTGGCTGACGGGACGGATGCGGAGCGCGGTCTCCAACGTGATGGAGCCGAAGCGTCGAGGGTGTCCCGCCTCCTGCTTCGAGGTCCGGACGGCGACTTCGAACGGCCGGGCACCTGGTCCTGCCCAGCGATCCACTGGCGCCGCCTGGACGGTTGGTAACTCACCAGGTTGCCGTTGAGCGTTGAACGCCGCTACCGCTAGGTCGATGTCGGTGAGCCCCGTGTCTGCTGCCAGGGCGGCCGTCTCCCGTTCCGGACGCTGTTCGTCCACGCACCCGGAAGCGATCCCCACCACCGCCAAGCACACCACACCGTTCACCAGTCGAGTCCACATCGTCACGAGCCCTCCCCGGCATCATCGGCGGTGTTGGGTACCGGGCGGACGAACCGCCCGACATCGGCATCGGGGGCGAGGTGACATTGGCGGCAAGTGGCCCGTTCTGGGGGCTCGGTCCGGACGGTGACAAGGGCGGCGGGACCGGCATGACATGCCAGGCAATTGCCCCTGAACTGCAGATCGTGTGGGATAGGCGGTGGAGGCCGGTCGGGCATCTCCGGCGACAGTTGCGGCCACGCCATCGAGACCCAGTCCAGCGTCGTCTGGATGTTGCTGGGAGCATTGGGAGGGTGGCACTGTCGGCAGATGGTGTTGGGATCGGCGTCTGGAAGCGAAACGCCGGTAATGGCGTCATTGCCTACGTGACACTGAAGACAGGCGCCCATCTCGGGATGAGGAGTCAGGGGGACGAAGGCGTGGAAACGCGGCGAGTAGCCGCCGCGCTCATGGCAGGAGTTACATACGCCGGTGCGGAACTCCTCGCTGGTGAACCCGTGGGGAATACTGGGCGGAGCGCCCGGATAGGCGCGGAGCACACGGTACCGGTGCTCGGAACGCTGGATGGCGGCACGCTCCGAGCCGACCTCGGGTTCGATCGCCATCATGGAGGGGCGTGTGCGGAACACGTCTGCCTCGGCGGCGATCGGCCTGGCCGGCGGAGCCAGCGTCGCTACGGTGACGTCCCACGGGTCGGTGACGGGGCTCGCGGGCACGTCTTTCACCCAACCGGCTATCGCGACAACGGCCGTGACGGCGCAACCGATCAGGAAGAGACTCAGCAACAGTCCAGAGAACCCCGAGCGGGGGGTGGTCATGGACGACTCTGCGAGGGAAGCCGCTCGATGCGCACCGCGGTCGTGTCGGAAGCGGGCTGTCCTGAAAGCGGGCAGAAGGCATCCACGGTCAAGGTGTTGATCGGCAGAGTTTCGTCGAACAATGGAACAAACACCTGACCGCGTGCCGGCTGGGCGCGGTAGTCGATGCGGGCTTCGAGCTCCAGTGACCCACGTCGACTCACCAGCCGAACGGTTTCGCCATGCTGAACACCGAGCGCGCTCGCGTCCTCACGATTGATCTCGACATACGCATGCGGCGCCGACCGATGGAGCGTCGGGATGCGTTGCGTCATCGAGCCCCCACCCCAGTGCTCGAGAACCGCCCCCGTCTCGAGCCAGAACGGATAGGCCTCGTCCGGCGACTCGACTGGGCGGTCGTGCGGTCGCAACCAAATCCAGGCACGACCGTCCTCGTGGCCGTAGAAATCGAAGGCGCCACGGGTAGCATCGGTCGCGGGATCATACGTAGTGTTGTAGCGCCATTTGGTTTCCCGCTCTTCCACGTACGGCCACAGGAGGCCCGGCCGCGAGCGCAACAGCGACGTGGACGGAATCGAGGTCTGCGGATCCGAATGGAAGCGGCTGTACTCTTCCCACACGTCCTCAACGAGATGGCCTTGCTCCTGGGGGAACAGATCTGAGAATCCGAGGCGCCGGGCGGCCTCGGTCCTCAGCCGCGCGTCTGTGGTGGCGTCGCCGGGTGGTGCGACCGTCCGGTCCAGGCGCTGCATGCGCCGCTCTACCTTCGCGAAGATCCCATCGCGTTCGAGCCACATCGCCGCCGGCAAGACAACGTCCGCCACGTCCGTCGTTGGAGTCGGATACGCCTCCGAGACGACGATAAAGCGATCGGGCTTTGCCGCCGCGCTTCGGTATCGGCTCAGGTTGGGGAGGCTGACCATCGGATTGGTGGCCTGGATCCACAGAAAACGGATATCGCCGCTATCGAGCGCACGGAACATCGAAAGCGCGGCGTGAGCAGGCTGAGGATCGATGTTCGCCACCGGGACACCCCAGATCTCGGCGGCGCGTTCCCGGTCCTGTTCATTCTGCACCACACCGCGCGGTAAGGTGTGCGTCAACGTCCCGGCGTCATGCACCGCGTTCCCACCACTCGGCTGTCCGGTGAGGGGGAACGGACCATTCCCAGGCGAAGCCACCTTTCCCACGAGCAGGTGCAGGTTGTGGAGCACGTTGTTCATCCATGTGCCGCGCACGCCCTGATTCACATCGGTGCCCCAGACAGACATGACCTTGAGCGAGCGATCGGCATACAACGACGCGAGCCAACGAATGGTCGAAGCGGGAACACCGGACACCTGCTGCGCACGGTCAGGCGCGTAGTCCTCGAGAAACGAGACGTAGGTATCCCAGGAAACATCGGTGCCGTCGTCAGCGACGAGGGAGTCATCCGTCAGCCCGTGGCCGATGTCTGTCTTGCCGCGCTTGAAGGCGACGTAGTGATCGACGAAATCGCGATCCACCCAATGCCGGGCCACGATCTCCTGGCAGATGGCATTGGCGATCGCTAATGCCGAATGTGGCTGATGAAGCAACGTGCGGTCGGCAGCATAACTCGTACGTGTCGTGCGCGTGGTGAAGTCGATGATGCGGACAGCGGGGCTGGCCCGCTTACGGTCCAGCATACGGGAGAAAAGCACGGGATCGGTTTCGGCGAGATTGGTGTCCCACAGCACGAAGAGGTCGGCGTGCTCGATATCCTCATAGCAGCCGATCGAACCGGCGAGGCCAAACGTGCTTTCGAGACCGGCCATCGCGCTGGCGGCGTAGAGGCGGGTACTCGTCTCGACGTTGTTGGTGCCCAGTGCGCCCTTGAACAGCTTCGACGCAATGTAGGCATCGGTGATGGACCACTGCGCCGACCCATAGACGCCAACGCTGTCCTTGCCGTGCTGCTGCGCCGTTTCCTGGAGCTCGCGTGCCACCAAGTCGAGGGCCTCGCCGAGAGGAACCCCCACCAGGGAGCCGCCGCGCCGGACCATGGCGCGGGTGATCCGGTCGTGCCCGTAGAGGGCCTGCACGCTGTGGTAGCCCTTCACGCAGGCCAACCCCTGGCTCACTGGGGAGTCGGGATCCCCCTTCACAGCAACGGCTCGTCCGTTTTCGATCCCCACGAGCAACCCACAGCCAACGCCACACAGACGGCAGGGAGTTCGCTTCCAGGCCAGGACCGGCTGCTTGTCGTTCGGGAGGGGCGTGCCCTCGGGGTACGCCACACTGGCGACGAGGTTTGATCCGGCGGTGGCCGCCGAAGCGAGAGCCACCCTCCTCAAAAACGCCCGTCGGGCGACTGGTCTCATGCGAAGCTCCCACAGGGAATAGCTCGATGACTCAGTACATCAGGTGGCTGCCGGAATTGCTCAGGTGATGCCGGCGGCACGTGCGCCGTGTCCTATCGGTCGATGGCAAGACACACCGCACTCCGCACTCCGACCCCTCCGTCCACGGCCCCTGGTGATTGCGGATGGATCAGCGATCAAAGCGACCGCGGAAGGTTGCCACCACACTGATTAAGCGATGTGAAATGGTAGATGAAGATCTCTTCATTTCGGATTGTGGCGTTGCCTCGACCGGCGTGCGGCACTCTCCGTCGGCGATCCTCGCCAAACACTGTCCCTGTCCGTCGGTACCGACCGGATCTATCTGGGCGGTGGCGGAGTACCAGAGCGTCATATGGGTGATGGATCTCGAGTGCGCCGTGTGTGGCAGAGGAAGGCCGTGATGGAAGGGT
>JAUVRN010000288.1 GCA_030597645.1 Candidatus Zixiibacteriota bacterium | reverse complement strand
CGCGCACCGGCACGCCTTTCATCACGAAGTTTCGCGAACAGCGCGAAATGACGGTGCTCCTCGTCTTCCATGCCTCGCCCTCCCTTCGCTTCGGGTCCGGTGATCAGACCAAGGCCGAACTCACCGCCGAGATCGCGGCGGTGCTCGCCTTTTCCGCCATCGCCAATCAAGACAAGGTGGGGTTGCTGTTCTTCACGGACTTAATCGAGCAGTACTACGCACCGCGCAAGGGACGCGGTCACGTGCTGCGGTTGATCCGCGAGCTGCTGGCGTACCGGCCGCGGGGACGCGGTTCCGATCTCCGAGGCGCCCTGGAGCACGTGGTGCGCACACAAAAGCGGCGGGCCATCGTGTTCGTGATCTCCGATTTCTGGTCGGCCGACTACGAGCACGCACTGTCCATCTGCGCGCGCAAGCACGACACCATCGCCGTACATATCGGTGATCCCCGTGAACGCATCCCCGTCGGGGCGGGCTTGTTGCGCATGGCGGATGCCGAGACCGGGGCGGAGCGCTGGGTCGATACGGACAGTCGCGCGTGGATCGATCACGTGCGAGAGGACGCGGTTCGCTTCGACGAGGAGTTGGCCGCCCGGCTGCGTCGATCCGGTACCGATCTCATCGGACTGACC
Organism: Candidatus Zixiibacteriota bacterium; assembly: GCA_030597645.1. Classification (GTDB taxonomy): domain Bacteria; phylum Zixibacteria; class MSB-5A5; order JAUVRN01; family JAUVRN01; genus JAUVRN01. The sequence continues at coordinate 3,208 of JAUVRN010000288.1, read as the reverse complement.
GCCGGCGAGTCGTACGTGCTGGCGCTGGCCCAGTTTTTCCGGCGCCGGGTGCGCAAATTCGTGTGGGCATGAACCCGATCAGCCCGTATACTCAGGGAAGAGGGCATCGGCCCGGAAAAGGAGCAACTCATGTTCGGACTGGGTGCGCAGGAACTCCTGCTGATTCTGGTCATCATACTGGTGCTCTTCGGCGCCAAGCGTATTCCGGAGATGGCACGTGGACTCGGCAAGAGCATCACCGAGTTCAAGAAGGGTGTCAAAGAGGTTGACGCAGAGATACGCGATGCAACCAGCACTGACACTCCGGATGACCCTGCCCGATCGAAAGGCAACACCACGACGTAGTGCACTGAGTCAGAAGCTCATCACCCATTCCGCTGGTCCACGATGGCGGGGGTGGTGTTGTGCCTCCTCGAAATACCCGCGGAGTTCCTTCGGCGGCCCGCCGGGCCCCCACCACCGCATCCTCACCAGAACAGGCAACAAACTTCTGGATCAGCGCACGGGCCTCGCAGCGATTCCGCTCCTTATACTCATCGCCGCCGGTCGCCTGGCTTCCGCAGGCGACATTGGCGAAGTGCGTCTCGATCGCGACAGCGCCACCATAGGCGATCGCATCGGGATCACCCTCGAGTTCGAGGCGCCCCGCGACTACCGCCTGGGACCCTTCGAGTGGCCGTATCCCCCCGACACCACATTCAGCGTGGGCCAGCCGACGGTAGTGACATCCGGTGACTCCTCCTGGCGGGTCGAAACGGAAGTGGTCCTGTTTGCCACCGGCGTACTGGCGGCAGGTCCCAACGCGGTCTTGCTCTATGGCCCGGCCGGTGATTCGCTGTGGGTACTGTTTCCACCAGAGACCGTTACAGTGGCCAGCGTGCTTCCGGCCGAGGCCGACTCCACGGCACTGGAGACGGCCGACTTCAAGGATATCGTCATCCCACCCTGGCGGCCGCCGCTCTGGCTGTGGGTATTGGCGGGTGTGATTGTGGCCGCGGTGCTGGCGGTCTGGTGGATCCGGCGTCGCCGCCGGGCTCCTGCCGTCATCGCCATCGTGCCGACGCGTCCGCCCTGGGAGGTGGCCCTGGAGCAACTGGATGCCCTCTCGGCCCGGGGGTACCACGACAGGGGAGAGGCACGTCCCTTTGCCATCGCGCTGTCTGAAATCCTGCGCGGGTATCTCGAGCATCGCTACGGCATGCTGGCCCTGGAGCAGACCAATTCAGAAATCAGGCGTGCTCTGGCGTACGTCCATCTCACCGACGCACAGCGTGATGAGGTCATGCGCATCCTGACCGGCTGCGACTTCGCCAAGTATGCCCACTTCCGGTGGCCCACCGGGGAGCTGGGCACGGCGCTGAATGGTACGCAGCGCTTCGTGGAGGATACGGTACCTCAGCCCACGACGGAGTCTATCGCCTCGTGATGCGGCTGGCCAATCCGCTGTGGCTCTGGGCACTGCTGTTGGTCGTGCCGGCCGTCATTCTGTACCTCTGGCGCGAGCGTCGGGGGCAGCCCGTGATCACCGTGTCGTCGCTGGCGCGCTTTGTGCCCGCGTCCACGGGTGTGCGGGTGCGCCTACGCCATCTGCTGTTCGCGCTGCAGCTCGCCGCGCTATGTCTGTGGGTCGTGGCCATGGCCAGACCGCAGGCCGGCTCGCACGTGCGTCAGATAGACATCAACGCACTCGATATCGTACTCTGTCTCGACATTTCGGGCAGCATGCAGGCCATCGATTTTCAGCCCCACAACCGGCTGTATGTGGCCAAGGAAGTGCTCACGGAGTTCATCCACGGCCGCAAGGAGGATCGCATCGGCCTGGTCTGCTTTGCGCGCGACGCGTACACCGAATGTCCGCTGACCTTCGATTACGACATCCTGATTGAGTTTCTCGAACAGATAGACTTTGGCGATATCCCTGACGGTACGGCCATCGGCATGGCCGTCGCGGGCGCCGCCAACCGACTGCGTGAGTCTGAGGCCGAGACCAAGCTGATCATCCTGCTCACCGACGGAGTCAACAACCGCGGCCAGATTGATCCCATCACAGCGGCTCAGCTCTGTGCCACGCTCGACATCAAGGTGTACTCGGTCGGTGTGGGGAAGAAAGGCATGGTAAAATATCCGGTGAACGATCCGGTATTCGGGCGCCGGTTTGTCACCCGCCAGTCGGAGATCGATGAAGCCACGCTGACCCAGATCGCATTGATCACCGGCGGGCGCTACTATCGGGCCACGGATGCAAAAGCGCTGGCGAATATCTACGACGAGATATCGGAGCTCGAAAAGACCCCCGTGCAGGTCGAGCAGTCCGTCCGCTACGAAGATCTCTATCGCTGGCCGTTGTTGCTGGGCCTGGGCCTGGTCCTGCTCCAGTTCGGTCTCAGCGCAACATGGCTGCGGAGTCAACCGTGAACTGGGTAGATGCACCGGTCTATCTCTGGTCGTTCCTGGCCTTGCCTCTGGTGTGGCTGTTGGTGCGGTATCGCCGGTATCGCCGACAGTCGCGGCTGGCGCGTTTCGTCGCGCCGGTGCAATGGCCCGTGCTGGCGGCCACGGTGTGGCTGCGCGCACGCGGCTGGCGGACCCGACTGGCCTACATGGCCATCGCGCTGGCTGCGGTGGCGACCGCGGGACCGCGCTACGGTACCGAGTTGCTGGAGGTCGAACGGATGGGTGCCGACCTGGTGATCGCACTCGACATATCGGGCAGCATGATGGCCGAGGACTTTCGTCCCACTCGCCTGGATGAGGCCAAGCGTGCAGTACACTCGCTTCTGGCCGGTCTCAAGGGTGGCCGCGTGGGACTGGTGGCGTTTGCGGGGGCTGCCGCCATCATGTGCCCACTGACGTCCGACTACAGTGCCGTGGAGCTGTTTCTCGCACTGGCCAAGCCCGGTTACATACCTCAGCCCGGTACGAACATCGGCGATGCACTGCAGCTTTCCGGCCGGCTGCTGGAGGGGAGTGGCGACCGCGATCGAGCCGTGATCCTGATCACCGATGGCGAGGACCACGCCGGCAGGATCGAAGGAGAGGTGGACAGACTCATCGCCATGGGCTCCCGGGTATACGCCATCGGCATCGGTTCGCCGGAGGGCACGCTCATACCGGTGTACGACACACGGGGCGTGGTGTCCGGATACAAGAAAGATCAGAGCGGCGATCTCGTACAAACGCGCCTGGACGTGACGGCGCTTCAGAAGAT
>JAUVRN010000092.1 GCA_030597645.1 Candidatus Zixiibacteriota bacterium | reverse complement strand
TGAACAGGTTCAGGGCATCCTTGACGAGGTCGTAAGCGGACTCAATCTGATTCTGGCGCGGGGATACAGCAACGCACAGACGGCCATCAATCGAACACCCGAAGACGAATCGCAAAATGACGAGGACCCACAAGGAAGCAGCGAAAAATAAGGTGCTTCCGCGCCCCAACCACTATTATATTGGTGTTTCGTTGAGGGGGAGGATATGGACGGGCCAGGGAGTGGTCCCGACGTAGTTTAAGAACCCTGCTTCCTTCATCCCAGTTATGAAGAAAGGAAGCGACTCCAGAGGGAGGTTGTTCGTTGCGATTCTATGAGACTACCATCGTGCTTGATCCTCAGAGCGAGGATGCGGTAATCGAGCGCGAGGTCGAGAAGGTCACCAACACCATTGCGCGAGCCGAGGGCAAGCTCGTCACCACGCAAAAGTGGGGCGTCAAACGTATGGCGTATCCCATTCAAAAGCACGCGCAGGCCCACTACGTGCACTTCGTCTATCAGGCGCCTCCATCGGTGCCGGGTGAGCTGGAGTCGATGTTTCGAATCAACGAGACGATTCTCCGGCATCTCACCGTACTGGTCGAAGGACCGCTACCCAAGCCCCGCACCGCCGAGACACACGGCGAAGCGACGTCCACGGTTTCTGGTCCCGTTGAGCCTGCACCGGCTGTACAACCGACCGCTGCGCCGACTGGCGCGACGACCGCTGAGTCGTCGCCGGATACGACGGTGGCCGTGGCCGACGAGCCGGACAAGACGTCCTAGGCTCGGTTCGACGCAACTCAACCCGGTAACGATTTCAGAGGATTCACTATCGCTATGGCATTCGAACGACGCAGCCGAAAAACCTGTCGCTTTTGTGAGAACACGATTCTTCACATTGATTACAAGGATGAAAAGGCCCTGCGCCGCTACCTGTCGGAGCGCGGCAAGATCGTGCCGCGCCGGATTACCGGTACCTGCGCCTGGCACCAGCGCAAGCTGACGCTCGCCATCAAGCGCGGTCGGCACCTGGCGTTGCTGCCGTTTGTGGGTGTAGGGTACAGGCGCTAGGGGGACGCAGAACAGCCATGAAAGTCATACTCAAAGACGACATCGAAAAGCTGGGCACGACCGGTGAAGTGGTCGAGGTCAGGGCCGGCTACGGGCGCAACTATCTGATTCCCCGCAACCTCGCGGTGGAAGCTTCGACCGGTCATCTCCGCAATCTCGATCTGATCCGCAGGCAGAAGGATCAGCGCGATCAAAAGAAGCATCGCGCCGCACTCACCGAGAAAGAGACACTCGAGGGCATCTCCATCACTGCGTCGGTACAGGTAGGCGAAGAGGACAAAGTCTTCGGTTCGGTTACCTCGCAAAACGTCGCCGAGTTGCTGGCCGCGGCCGGCCACCCGGTGGACCGTCGCAAGATTCAACTCGAGGATCCGATCAAGGAGCTGGGCCTGTTCACGGTGCCGATCAAGCTGGGCTCCGAAGTCACGGCCGACGTCAAGCTCTGGGTGGTCAAGAAAGAGTAGATGGTCGAGGTTCGGGTCGATGGACTGGCGCTGGATATCGCCAGCAATTCCCCGGTCGTCATCCTGAAGCCCGTCGATCAGGAGGGCATCCTGCCCATTTGGATCGGGCACTACGAAGCCTGGGCCATCGCCATGGAACTGTCCGGGTTTTCATCCAAGCGCCCCCTGACGCACGATCTGATTCGCGAGTTGGTCTCTCAGCTCGAGGCCAACGTGGCCCGCGTGGAAGTCACCGAACTGCGGGATCAGACGTTCTTTGCGCAGATTCAGCTCGATACGACCCACGGGCGGATGACCATCGATGCCCGCCCTTCGGACTCAATCGCCATTGCCCTCAAAGCCAAGGCGCCCATCTTTGCCAACGAGGAGCTGCTACAGCCCCGAGCACCCGAAGGCCGTCTGTCGGCCATCAACGATCCGGAGTCGCTGCGCGAGCGGCTGCGCCGCATCAACCCGGAGGATTTTGGCAATTATTCTCTGTAGACAACGTTTGCTGTTGGTCGGGGCGCTGGTGGCCGTCCTGGCGTATCCGGTCGTCGCCGACGAGATTCTGCCCCGCACGCTTTACAGCCGCGCGTACCGCGCACTCGTAAGCGGCGACTTCGAAGACGCCTACACCGACTTCAGTACGTACGCGGACAAGTACGCGGGATCACCGGCCCGGGGTGCGGCGCTGCTGGGCGCGGCCAAGTCGGCTGTCTACACCGAGCGATTCGACGCGGTGCGACGTTACGCCAATCTCTATCTCGAGGAATTCGCTCATCTGTCCACGCGTTCGCTCGCGTTTCTGTATCTGGGCCACGCGCAGGTGGCGTCCGCTCGCGTCGACCTGGCCGTCAACACGTACGGCGAGGGGTATGTAGCCGCCCGTGACCGTTCGGTCAGGGCTGCTTTTCGCAGTGTATCGGACGGACTCGCAGACCGCCTCGGGGCGACCGCCGCAGAAGAGATTTTCCACATCGAGCTGCCGCCCGAAATGGCAGCCGGTGCCTGGACACGTGTGGGCGAAAAACTCGATGCATCGGGCCAGCGTTACCGGGCCGCACGATATTATGGCGCCATTGCGGACCGCTACCCGGATGAACCGGCGGGCATAGCCGCCCGGGTACGACAGCGTGAGCTCGCAGCGGCACTGGCCAAGACCATACGCGTCGGTGTCCTGGCCCCGATCTCAGGATCGCTGGCCAACTACGGCAAGGATATGAAGCGCGGTGTGGAACTGGCTGCCGGCGAATACACCGACTCGACGGGTCGCACAATCGATCTTCTGGTCGAGGACACCGAGGGCAGCGCCGTCCGGGCCACGCGCTCCTGTCAGATGCTGCTGGGACGTGATCCGGTTGCCGTCATTGGCCCGCTGACGTCCAATGCGGCCGTGGGATGTGCTGCTGCTGCTGCTGCGGCCGACGTGCCCCTGCTTCTGCCTGCGGCTACGGAGACCGGGCTGCCGTTGCTGGGTCGCGAGGTATTCTGCCTCTCCCCGTCCACGCAGACGTACGGAATCACACTGGGTGGCTATGCGGTAGAAGGGCTCGAGCTCTGTTCACATTTGATCATCGCGCCGGCGGACGAGTACGGCTATGACATGGCCGAAGCGTATCGCGAAGCCGTCGAAGCCGCGGGCGGGGAGATCTGGCACGAGACCTACTACGAACCCGGCATCACTGACTTTGGTCCGTATCTCCGTACGTTCAAGGCGAGTTTTCTCGACACGCTGTCCGACACCACCTGGTTTTACGCACCGGACAGCACGCGCCTGGACCAGGAGGAAGTCACCGTGTATCCCGATGCCATCTTCACGCCGGGCTACACCGAGGACCTCGTTTTGCTGTTGCCCCAGATCCGCTTTTACAAGATCGCAGGCCGCCTCATCGGCACCGACAGCTTCGCCGACGAGGATCTGATGATGCGCGTGGGCGGCAACCTGGAAGAATCGATTTTCGGTTCTGTGCAGCCCCTGGCAGACGGAATCATGGCCTGGGAGCAATTCTCCGCTCGGTATTCCCGCAAGTATGGTAACGCACCTACTCGCATGGCGGCGCTCGGATACGACGCGTTTCGTCTGCTGGCCGGCGGTCTGGGCGACTCGCTGGCCACACCGCAGGCCCTGGGAAGGCATCTCATCAGTATCGAGGAGTTCGACGGCGCTGCGGGGGTCGTACATTTTGGGCCCCAGGGCGACAACAGGCGCGTTCCCGTGTATTATATTCGAGATCGTCAGATTTCGCCCGCGTTGCGCTAGCGTCCTGAGTCAGAAGTTCGTTGACTACTCCGGCTATGACCGTCTCATCTGAAACCCGGTATGCCAATCTGTGGGCCACATGCCGCGATTACGGTCGTGTGGTGGTGGCCTATTCAGGCGGCGTGGACAGTACGCTGGTAGTCAGGGCGGCGGTCGATGCACTGGGTGAGGACCACGTGATCGCGGTGACGGGCGTGTCGGCATCCCTGGCGCCGCGGGAACGTGAGCTTGCGGAGAAGACCCTCGCCTCGATCGGTTTGCGCGGGTGTCTGCGATTCCTCGAGACGAACGAACAGGACAATCCCGATTACCAGGCCAACCATCCCGATCGCTGCTTTCACTGCAAGACGGAACTGTACGGTCATCTGATCGAACTGGCATCGCGTGAAGGATTCACCACGATCGCCAACGGAGCCAACACCGACGATCTCGGCGATTTCCGGCCGGGCATGGATGCGGCCCGGGACTTTGCGGTGCGCAGTCCGCTGGTCGAAGCGGGCTTCGACAAGGCAGAAGTTCGGCGCACGGCCAGGGCGCTGGGGCTGCCCAACTGGGACAAGCCGGCTGCGCCCTGCCTGGCGTCGCGTGTCCCACATGGAGACCAGGTGAATCCAGAAAAGCTGTCGCAGATTGCCCGGGCCGAGGCGTACCTGCAGGACCTCGGATTGGCCGGGTTCAGGGTACGTCATCACGGTGACGTGGCACGGATCGAGTTGTCGCAGGTCGCATGGTCGTTCTTCGAGGACGAGACGCGCCGACGGGATGTGGAGCGAACGCTGCAGGAGTACGGTTTTCGATTCGTGGCGCTCGATCTGGGCGGTTACGAGCAGGGAAAGGCGGTGATTCGATGAGCGACAAGCCGAATGTCGCGATGAAGATGATGGTGGATGGGAAAGTCCGCGAGATCACCGTCGAGCAACTTGTGATTTCCAACCAGCTTTCACAGGAAGCGCTGGTCAGCCTGATGGTCAAAAAGAAACTGATCGATCCCCAGGAGCTGCTGGGTGAGATCGAGCGAATCCGCAAGGAACGGTACCGTGCCGGAGAGCCCGACGAAGGCTGACCTCGAGACGGCACCGTCCGCATCTGCGTCGGACGAACTGGTGTATCGCTGCCATCCGGCGCGACGGTCACCCGTGCGCACCGCTTTGGTGATGGTGTTTCTGGGTGTGCTGGCGATCTTCGTCCACTGGTACACCGGGAGCCCCGGCTTTGCCGTGATCCTGACTGTGATCATGTTCTTTTCGTTGTCCGCGTATTTTTTTCCGGCGTGGTACACGCTCTCCGAGAAAGGCATCAAGGTAAAGACGCTGATCACGACGTTCGAACGCACCTGGGGTCTTTACCGCAGTCATTGGCCGGATAAGAACGGTGTCCTGCTGTCGCCATTTCCCTACAAGTCGCGGCTGGAGAACTTTCGCGGACTGTACGTTCGCTACGAGAGCAACGGAAAGGACGTGCTGGCCTTCGTCAAGCGGTACGTGCCAGAGCCGGAGGAGCACGCGTGAACTTGTTCGGCAGCCAGGATCTCTCTGAGACGGAGCCGATTCCCGACGATGAGAATCGGATCCTCGACAAGCTGGCCCAGCGGGTGGTACGCTGGAAGATGTCGGTGCCCGCGATCATCTTTCTCGAATCCATCAAGCCACTCAATTACATCGGTTCGCAGACGATGGTGTTTTTCGAGCCGATCGTGCAGACCCTGTTCAATTTCCGTGATTACGACACCTTCCGGCGGGCCATGGAACGGCGCGAAAACGTGGAGCGCCTGCTGCAGAAAATCGAAGCGGCTGACGCGGTCGAGCAAAAGTGGGAGCGCGAGTACAAGCGGCGTGTCAAGAAGGCACGCCAGGAGTCGGACTCGCTGCTGGTGAAGCTGCGGCTGAAAACACCCAGAGTGGAACTTCCACCGCGCGAAGAAGTTACGTCTGGCAACCAGGGGGACGATAAAACCACGTCGGCCTAAAAGGTCTTGTGTTTTCGGGCCGATAGTCTAGATTAGGCCGCTGTTGAAAAAGCGTTTGTGGGGCAGTAGCTCAGTTGGGAGAGCGGTACGTTCGCAACGTACAGGTCGACGGTTCGATCCCGTTCTGCTCCACTTTGAGCCTGAAGAACTGGCCCGGGATCTCCCGGGCCGTTTTATTTGGTGTTGGTCCGTGCTAGGTGGGGAGTTAGCGGTGCCCTGTCACCCGGAATCCGCTCTACCGGGGCCGATGCCGGTCCGAGGCTCGCTGGCCATGATGTGTCGGCCGGTGTGGCGGTATTGAAGTTCAGGTCCTGTGCAAGGGAAGCGTACCCAACCCCGTCAGGCCCGGGAGGGAGCAGCGGTAAGTATCGTTTTCCTGTGCCGCAGGGGCGCCTGGGCGGAGCCGTCGTGCCGTCCGCGCAGCTCGGTACAGGGTCGGAGACCGGTGCACGGACCTTTTGTTTCGGTCTGCCCCGATGTCTGCCTAACTGAAATCCTTGCCGAAACATATGACGGCGCCGATGACAAGGGCCACGGCTAACGGTGCGATGTAGCGGACAAGAAACCGCCAGGTACCGTAGTGGAACCAGCCGGGCACCGTTTCGTCGGCGAGCTCAGACTCCGTCGATTCCCGCGTCATGAACCACCCGGCGGCCAGCGTGATCAGGAAGCCGCCGATGGGTAACTGCCAGTTGGACGCGATGTGATCGAGTGTGGCGAAGAGGCCCGCCTTGGTGCCGAAGACCGTGAAATTGGAGAGCGAGCCCCAGGCACCCAGAGAAAGGGCGCACAGCACGGTCACGACAAATGTCAATCCGCCGCACATGGCCGTCGCTGCGTGGCGGTTCATACCTCGCTCGTCGATGAAGTAGGCCACCACGACTTCGAGCAGCGAGATCGTGGAGGTGAGCGCCGCGAACCCCACGAGTATATAGAAGAGCGGTGCCAGGAACGTACCTCCCGGCACGACACTGTAGAATAGCTGCGGCAGGGTGATGAACAACATTCCCGCCGTGGACTTGCCCACCTGCTCCGACATGCCGGCCACCGAAAAGATCACGGAGAACATGATCACCGTGGCGACGATCGCGATCACGGTGTCGAGGAGCACCACCGTAGCGGACGACGAGACCACCGAGTCTTTCTTTGACAGATAGGATCCGTAGGTGATCATGGCGCCCATGCCCAGCGACAGGGTGAAGAAGGCATGTCCCAGTGCTTCCAGCCATCCCTCCATCGTGAGCTCCGCAAAGTGCGGCGTGAAGATGAAGCTCAGCGCCTCCCCGGCGCCGTCCATGGTGAGTGCGCTGCCCAACAGCAGCAGGAGAATCACCAGCAGCGTGGGCATCAGGATACGCGTAACCCGCTCGATGCCCTTGCCCACACCCATGAAGATGATCGACATCGTGGCGCCCATGAACAGGGCGGAGAGGAGAATCTGCGTCGGCCCGTCGGCTACGAATCCCGTG
>JAUVRN010000266.1 GCA_030597645.1 Candidatus Zixiibacteriota bacterium | reverse complement strand
CATGGATCGCAAGCAGGGTTACTTCAACGCAGCGGTTCCGCTGCGCGACGGTGCGTCCATGGGTTTTTCGTGGGTCTATTCGGGGGTCGGAGACATCGCCGAGCGCAACAGCCAGGGCGTCGCCGGTGACGTGTTCGCCTTTCACGAGAATCTGCTGACCCTCTCCTTTGCCAAGATCTTCGGCGACGTCATCGCCGTGGGCGGAGCCATGCACTTCGTCAATCAGACGCTGTTCGACGTGGCCGCCAATGCCGTGGGTTTGTCCGCCGGGCTGCATCTGCGCTTCGACCGCAAACAGCGCAGGCCCTTTCCCGATGCCCTGCAGCGCCTGACCGTGGGCATGGCTATGCAGTACGCGGGACTGACCCTCCGGTTCGATTCCAAGGACTACTACGAGCCGCGCGGCATCGGCAACGGTACAATCTCGGCGGAAGAATTCCCGCTCGTGGTTCGGGGTGGTCTCGCCTACCGGTTGCTTTCCGGTCGCACACTGCTGCTCAGCGCCGAAGGCACGTGGGTCGAGGCTCCGCACCTGCGCGGGTACTTCGGGGCCGAGTGGTCCGTGGAGAGGCGTCTGATGCTGCGGGCCGGAATGGCCCAAACCGACCCGACGTTCGGCCTGGGTCTACGGCAGACATGGGGCAAGATCCTGCTCGGGCTTGACTATGCCTTCATTACCAGTCCCGTGGGCGAAGACCCCGACCACATTCTGTCGCTGAGTGTCGCATTCTGATGACCGGCTCGATGCTGCGCGGGGCGATGCACCTTGCCGCCGCGATCTCGGTGTCGCTGTGCGCGGTCAGCGCGCTGGCAGCGGGCACCACGTCCTTCGTGTCGCGCGAGTTTGACCTGTGGCCATCGGCCGCCGCAACCGGCGGTGTGGTGTCCACCAGCCGCGATCCGCTGGTGGCCCTGTGGGGCAACCCGGCCGGGCTGGCGAACCGCCCCGGCCAGGTAGGTGCGACGCACTCGGAGTGGATCGCCGACACGCGCATCGAACAACTGGGCGTCGCCCTCGGTGGCGGCAGCGCCTGGCGATTCGGCGTCTCCACACACCTGGTGAGCACCGACGACATCCCGTTCCGGCCGCTGTCCGGGGGTGTGGCGGTGCCCTACGCGAGCCCTCTGGGCACCTTTGAAGTGCGTGATTTCAATCTGGGGCTGACCGGCGCGTACCGTGTTCGTCCGGGGATCGACCTGGGGCTGACGGTCAGGTACCTGGCCCAGAAGATTCACACTGTAGATGCGAGCACGATCGCGTTTGATGCGGGCGTGATGTGGCAGGCCCGGCCCAATCTTCGTGCCGGCCTGGTGGTGGCCAGTCTCGGCCCCTCCCTCGACTGGGGCAGCGTCAAGGCGCCGCTGCCACGGGCGTTTCGCGGCGGCCTGATGTGGTCACCGCACCGAACGCTGAATCTCTCCGGTGACCTGTGGCTCCAGAAGGACCGCCCGGCCCGGGGAAACCTGGGCGTCGAGTGGTTGCCGGTGAGCATGCTGGCTCTGCGAACGGGTTCTCTGGTCGGTGCCGGCGAGCAGAACATCACAGCCGGACTGGGCATCATGTGGCGGGGCATCGAGCTCGACTACGCGGTCATACCCATGTCCAACGATCTGGGTACCGCGCACCGGCTGGCCATCAGGCTGATACCGTCGGGGCTGCGCAGCAAGAACGCGCGCTGACCCACGCGCGCTCACTCGTTCTCTTTCGGCTTCCTGGGTCGCCGTGCACGCCCGGCCCCGGACACGCGCCGTCTTGCCGACAACGTCTGCCGGCGATCCATGTCCGAGGCTCCCACCACAGCACCGACCAGGAACGTAAAGGCCGTGTAGTAAAACCAGAGCATCACGATGATGATGCCGGCAGCCGTGCCGTACACGGTGTCCATGCGTCCGAAGTTCTTCAGGTACACGTCAAAACCGAGCTTGGCCAGTCCCCACAGAATGGCGGCCACGGCAGCACCGATCCAGGCCGAGCGCGGCGGGATCTTGCGGGCCGGCAGGAACCAGTAGAGCAGAAAGAAAAAGAACCAGGAAAGCAGCAGGGGCAGCACGTAGGAAACCAGGTCACCGAGGAGCGGCAGGTCGTGCGCGACGATGCCGAGTGAGGGAACGCGGGCCCCGACGATGAGTGAATAAAAAGCCGACACGGCCAGCGAACCGAGAAACGCCAGCAGGAGCATGGGTACGAGCGCGATAGCCAGAAGCCGATGTTTCCAGTATGGCCGGGTGTTCCGAACGCGCCAGATCTCGTTGAGCGAAATGTCGAGTGACGCAAAAACCCGGCTGCCGCTCCAGAGCAGGCCCAGCATACCCACGAGACCGAAGACCTTGGACCGGGATACGAAACTCGTGAGGTGGTGAACCAGTGTGTCCTGCGCTGCGGGGAACAGGAGCGCGAGGCCTTCCTGAATCTGCTCCATGAGGGATTCCGAGCCGGATAGCACCAGGCCGCCGATGGCCAGCAGGACGAGCATGACGGGTCCGAACGACAGCAGACCATAGAACGCGATGGCCGCGGCGTGCATGGCCAGAGACTCCTCGAACAGGGCGCGCCGAATCGCCTCGCGGACGACCAGGAACGTCTGGGCTGCCGTATGAGGGGCATCGGCGAGCCAGCGGGGCAGCTCGAAGTAATGATGCGTCGTGGCATCTCGATCGGGTCGTCGAACCATGGTCGGAAAGGTAACCTCAGCCGAGCATGGCCGCAATCGGCCGCAACGGTTCGATGCGCTCGCAGATCACTTTGATCCCCGCCGTCATGGGAATGGCGAGCAGAATGCCGAACGGTCCCCAGAGCCAGCCCCACACCACGGTAGAAACCAGCACCGCGACTACGTTGATGCTGATCTTGTCGCCGATCAGCTTGGGCGTAATCAGATTGCTCTCGATCTGTTGGAGCACGAGGATAAGAACCAGCACCCAGACCCCTGACATGATGGAGTTGTGATGGATCATGGTGATGACGATGGGCGGAATGGCGCTGATAAGGCTGCCTATGTAAGGGATGATGTTCAGGATGCCGATCAGGGGACCCCACACGTACGCGTAGGGTACGTCGAGCAGCAACAGACCGATCGTGGCCACGAGGCCGAGCCCGGCTGACGTGGCCAGCTTGACGGTCAGATAGCCACGGAGTTGAGCGTTGATGGACGCTATCGTGGCCCTGATCTCCGGTTCATTTTTGCGTCCCAGCGCGCGAACGAGCCGGTCGCGCAGATTGGGCATGTCGATCAGCATGAACAGGGTCAGAAACGTGATCAGGATACTCCATCCGAGATACACGACCACGGATCCCAGCCCGCTGAAGACTGTTGCGGTAGCGCCTCCAAAATCGAACTGGGCAAGCTGGTTCCAGATGTCGGACTTGGTCTGCGGGAGCATCTCCTGCAAGGGTTCAGGCAACTTGTCGATCCACTGATCGATACTGCCGAGGCGGAGCTGGAGATTGTGCCAGTACGACGGCAGGGCGCGCACCAGGGCCTGAGCCTGGTCGATCACGAGGAAGCCGATTCCTCCCAGGATTCCGACCGCAAGAGAGAGCACGACGACGACACTCAGGCCGCGGGGGAGGTGCCACCTCGCCAGCAGCTCGACGCCCGGGGCCAGGACGTATGCCAGCATCAGCGCCGTGGTCAGCGGTATCAGAATCGGGCGGGCAAGGTACGCAAAGGCTGCGGCGGCTATCACCGTCAAGAACGGAATGGCAATAGCCGAGAGCTCCAGTCCCCGGCCCAGCGTGCCGCCGGGAGCAGCGTGACGCTTTCCACCCCGGGAACGCCGTCTCCTGGAGCCGGTGTCGCTTGCCGGTTTGGCCTGCTGGGCCTGCTGGGGCTGGTGGGGTTGATGGGGTCGGGCATTCTGCCCGTGACGCGGATTTCTCCGCGACTCGGTGGCCCTGGGTCCGGGATGCGATCCATCCGATTCAGAGGCTGTCATCGAGTAGCTCCTCCATCTCCCGGTGGGTTTTTCTGGTGTTGTGTTGTTGGCGCGCCGGGTCCAGTTTGTACCCGGAAGGGTCTCCCGCTACCACTTTGTTGGGATTTTTAGTGACCGCGCGGGCCACTGTGCCGCCCTGCGCCTCGTGCTGGT
>JAUVRN010000420.1 GCA_030597645.1 Candidatus Zixiibacteriota bacterium | reverse complement strand
GCGTGAAGCACCAGCCAGTTGAACGGATGAATCTCGCCGCGGTAATTGTCGCCAGCGTGGCACAGACTGCACCGGTCGTCGGTTCGATGACACGGTTCGCAGGACGGCTGATCCATGTTGGCCGCCACGCGGTGATCCTCCTGCCAGCCTGCCGGATGAATGCGTGCCGTCACGCGCCCGGGGTCCGTGTGACAGGCCACGCACTCGGTGGTCTGACGGACGCCGTCATGACAGGTAAAACAGGCCTCCATGGCCGGACTACCGGCTCCCGAGAGTCCCGCTGTGGGAAGGTCGCTGTGGCACGACAGACAATCGACGCCCTCGTCCACCAGGTGTTCGGGATGTGAGAAGATCAGCTCCGATGCCACCCGGCGGTAACCCGTGGGTGCCTCAGCCTGATCGTGACAGTGGCTGCAGTCTGATGGTACCAGGCGCCCGTCGTGGCACCCGAGGCAGTACTCCTCCCGCGGCAGCGAGACGTCCCTGCCTGCGTGGCCGACTTCATGGCAGCCGGTGCAATCCAGTCCGAGTGCTTGATAGTGTATTCGGTGATTGAACTGAACACCGCCCCGACCCGATTGTGAGGCGTGCGCGGTCCAGGCCACCACAGCGAGGAGCGCCCCGAGCAACCACGCGCGCTTCACAGACCGGCTCCGATGCTGTACTCCAGGCGACTGAACAGCCGGACATCGTAGTCTGCCATATAGTTGCCCAGGGCCTGGCCTTCGACCGTCCAGGCCCAGTGGCCCGTGGGCAGCCAGGTCAGTTCCGCCGTGGCGAACGTAGCGGTTCGGTCCTCGTCTGATAGCGCAGGGTCGAGACGATACTGCGACACCCCCAGGGATGCACCCGTTCTCAGGCCACGGGACAGCCACCAGCGTCCACCGGCAGTAATGCGATCCAGAACCGGACCGTGACCGTCGCGTCGATCGTAACGAACATAGAGCCCCGGCACAGTGAGCATGGCCCCGTAGCGCCGCGTGTGGGTATGGTCCGCAAAGACCACGGCCGCATCCGCCGTGAGCCGCGTGGCGGCCGAGAGCGCCACGGTCACGTACGCGGACGTGAAGTTTCGACCGTTCGTGATCAGCGAGGAATCCGAGTCGACGGTGTACTCGAAGAAGGTCACGCGGGGATCGCGGTACTGGTAGCGGAGGGCAGCCCGCCAGGTGTGGCCGGACGAGTACGTGTACGCGACACGCGCCTCGTCCGTGCGACGGTGGTGGGCGTTGTAGTAGTAGCGCGCCGTGACGCTATGCCTTTGGGAACGAACGTCGGCGTCGAGGCCGATGAGCTTGCGACGCCAGACGCCCGCGCGCTTGTCCCAGAGCACGGCGGGGGCCACGTACCAGAAGCTTCGACGAATGTGCACGCGTGCGCCGGACCACATGCCCTCATCCAGATTGCGGATATCCTGTGGCTCCAGCGGATCCACCGAAGCGGAAAAGAAACCGTCCAGCTTGACGGTGGGTGATGCCTTCCAGGCTCCGTACACGCCGTCGCCCAGGCGGGCACCCACGGCGCCCTGCAGGAACATGCGACCGGCGCGCAGCACTCCGCGGTGTCCATGCCGCAGCTGCAGGTACCCCTGAAACAGCCGCCACTCTGGATCAAAACCGGACGTGTTTGCAAAGTTGTAGCGACCGCGCAGCGAGACGAATCCGTCGAGTGCGGTGCCGCCTCGGCCTCCGAGCAGTTCCCGGCCGTAGAGTTGCATACCCATCTGGCCCAGCGTCAGCTTGCGTGAGGAGTCGGGGGCCACGATCGGATCGCCCGCGTGGAGTTCGGTGTAGAACCGGCCGGCCAGAACAGGCCGGGCCGCGGCCGGCCGCGCCGCAGCGAGCAGCAGGAAAACCACGAGCGCAAGGCAGAAAGGTGTCCTCATCAGGTAGACGCCGGCGTCGGCGAAAAAGAAACGGCCCGATGGCGGACCGTCAAGATGATTCACCTGTGATCGCCCGCTTTCAGCTAATGATCTGGAACAGCCGGCTCCACCGCACGCGCTGATGAATGTGCACGATGTTGTACGCCAGGGACCGGACGTATGAGAACGGGTTGCGCCAGCTGGTTTCCGGCGCCCGCGGATCGTCCTGCCAGGACCAGTGCACGATCATGGCCTTACCGAGGACGTTCTCCCGCGGGACGAACCCCCAGAACCGGCTGTCGGAACTGCGGTCACGATTGTCGCCCATCACGAACAGGGCATTCGGGGGCACCGTGACCAGGGGCATGTTGTCGCGCGTCCCCAATTGCTGTCCCCGGGGCCTGTGAAACGGCTCCGCGTGGGTCGCCTCATACTTGCCGTGCTCCGGCAGTTCGATCGGCTGGCCGTCGACGTAGACCTGCTTGTTGCGGATCTCCACGGTCTGTCCGGACACCGCGATACAGCGCTTGATGTAGTTGACGTCGGGATCGAGAGGGTACTTGAATATGACTACGTCGCCGGGCAATGGATCGCGAAAGTCAGGCAGCCGGACGTCCACGAACGGAATGGGCAGCCGCGAACCGTAGATGAACTTGTTCGCCAGCAGAAAATCGCCCACCTTCAGTGTATCCTCCATGGAGCCCGACGGGATCTTGTACGCCTCGACGATGGAGGTCTTGATGCAGAGCGCCAGGACGAGCGCGATTCCCATCTGCTTGATGAAATCCCAGAATCGATCCCCGCCGGCAGGCGCCCGAGAATCTGTACGTTGGACGTTGGCCTTGGCCATGGTAGTTTTGCCCATTAGCTGAGTACCCTCACGATATCGTTGATGGTCACGAAAATAATCAGTACGAACAGGAACGCCAGCCCGATCTGCTGCATGCGAACGCGCTGCGTCAGCGAAAGCGGCCTGCCCTTCAATT
>JAUVRN010000012.1 GCA_030597645.1 Candidatus Zixiibacteriota bacterium | reverse complement strand
AGGAGTATCCAGAGAGCTCGTCCAACTACAAGGCACAGTTGTTGATCGGATTCGTGTTTTCTGAGGAGCGCGACCAGCCGGACAGTGCCCGAGTGGCGTTCGAGCACGTCATGAGGGGCTATCCGGAGTCGGGGTTGACCGATGATGCGGAGGCCATGATTCGCTTCCTGAACGGGGAGCTTCCGGTATTCGAGGACACGCCGGTTCCCTGACTCCGTCCATCCGGGGACAGAGACACGCGGTCCCGAGCAGGAGTCGCTGATGCGGGTCGTGGCACAGAGGGTGTCCGAGGCTCGCGTCCGGGTCGACAGCCAGATCGCTGGTGAAATAGGCCCGGGGTTGTTGCTTTTGGTAGGCGCAGGAGTGGGGGATTCCGCCGACGCCGCGAAGTGGTTGGCGGAAAAATGCGCACATCTCAGGATCTTTGAGGACGACGAAGGACGGTTCAACCGATCGCTTCTGGACACAGGCGGCAGCGCCCTGGTGGTGAGCCAGTTTACGCTGTACGGCGACTGCAGAAAAGGCCGGCGTCCCTCGTTTTCCGGCGCCCTCGCGCCGGAGGAGGCGGAGGAACTTGTGGAGCACTTCGCCCGCAGTCTGCAGCATTGTGGGGTCCGTGTGGCGAAAGGCCGGTTTGGCGCGAAAATGCAGGTCGAGTTGACCAATCAGGGTCCGGTGACGCTCCTACTCGAGCATCCTTGAGGGAACCACCCCGCTCGGTCATCCTGGCTTCGGGATCACCCCGCCGCGCATGTCTGTTGGAGGAGGCGGGCTACAGGATCCGCGTGGAACCGGCGCACGTTTCGGAAAGCTGGCCCGAGGACGGTACGGCCGAAAGCACGGTGATTGGTTTGGCCACGCGAAAAGCGGAGGCCGTGCGTCGGAGGTTTCCTGACGCGGCGGTGCTTGGCGCCGACACCGAAGTGTTTCTTGCCGGGCATCGCATCGGCAAGCCGTCGTCGAGGGAGGAGGCCGCACGCATGCTCGGCGGGCTGTCCGGTCGCGAGCACGAGGTCTGGACGGGAGTGGCGCTGGTGGTGGACGGTCGGCGGTATACCGCCGCGGATTCGGCCCTGGTTCGATTCCGTCCGCTGACGGAACGCGAAATCGAGATGTATCTGCAGCACGCGAACTATTTGGACAAGGCGGGTGCATACGGCATCCAGGAGGAGGGACGCGATCTGGTCGTCGCGTACAGTGGAAGACTGGACACGATCATCGGTCTGTCCATGAACATCGTCGAGATGCTCTGGGCTCGGTGGGAGGCACAGACCGCGTGACCCCGTTCGCAGATCTCGGTGCACGCCTGCGCGAGGCTCGAACCGAGCAGAACCTGCAGCGTGCCGAACTGGCCGAGCGAACGGGACTGCCCGAACGCTACCTCGAGGCGCTCGAGGCCGGCGACATCAGCGCGCTGCCAAATGAAGTGTACGCCCGGATTTACTTTTTCAGCTATGCCCGGGAACTTGGACTGAACACCGAAGAACTCCTGCTCGACTGGCCGGAACCGGACATATCGCAACCGGAGGTAATCACGGAATCCGCGGCTCCGCCGCGCTGGCCGTTACGTGCGGCGGCCGCCTTGATTGCGGTAGCGGTAGTGATCTGGATCGTGGTTCAGTTGCGAGGCACGGAGGACGAGGCGGGCGAACCGCCCGTTCAGCCCATAGCCGATCCCGGTGAACCCATCGGGGCGTTCGTCGACACGGCGGAATCTGCAATCGGGGTCGAATCCGTTCGCGTGGCGCCCATTCTGCCCGCGATGGACACGGCGGAATCTGCAATCGGGGTCGAATCCGTTCGCGTGGCGCCCATTCTGCCCGCGATGGATACGGCGGAATCTACAATCGAGGTCGAATCCGTCCCCGTGGCGCCGACTCTGCCCGCATTAGATACGGCGGAATCTACGGTCGGGGCCGAATCCACTCGTGTGGCGCCCACGCTGCCGGCATTCGATACGGTTGTACCCGTCGCGGCGGACGTCAAGATGCACACGCTGACCGTCCGTTCGCGCGGTTTTACCACCTGGGTCGTCATCGCAGCGGACGGCGACACCGTAGTAGCACAACTTCTCCATTTCGGACGGTCCCTGTCTGCGGAGGCCGCGGAGCACTTCACGCTCACCGTCGGTCGTCCACAATCGGTCACCGTGCGGCTGGACAACAGCACCTACTCATTGCCTTCGGTACCGGATCGATGGCACGTTCGGCACTCGCTCGTTCGGCACTCGATCGATCTCGTCGGGGAGGGCGGTCCATGACCACGAGTCTGTCCCTGTTTCAACGGGCCCGCATGCAGTGGCTTGCGCGCGGAGCCAAGCCGCAGGTGTTGCACCTGCCCGAAGACCTGATGGCGTCGCGCCGGTTTCTGTTCTGCCTGCCGCCGGCTCCGCGGGCCCAGATGCTGGCGCGGGCCTTTATGCCCCGGCTGCTGCCGGTGCTGGGTGATCGGCAGGTGACCATGCTGTTGCCGCCGTCCCGGTCGAAGACGCCTATCGTCGGCATCGGCAAGTTCGAATCGTATATGCCTACGCCCGACGAGGTCTCGCGGGGCATGTTTCCCAAGAAGCGTCTCGAGGTGCGACTCGCAGAAAAGATGTTCGAGGTCGCGGTCAATCTCGATATCACCGGCCATCCGTTTCCGGCCTGTGGTGCGCTCTATTCCGGTGCCCGCCTGCGGATTGGCTGCGCGGGAGTATGGGGGCACCCGTTCGCCAACATCATACTCACGCCTGAACCGGGCCGCAGTGCCCGGGAGCAGGGTTACTACCACTGTCTTACCAGCTTTCTCGCGCCCATGGCGCCATCGACATCCATGGAGACGACGCATGCATCTTAAGAAGCTCGTCCTTCTCGGTTTCAAGTCGTTTCCCGAACTCACGGAGGTCGAATTCGGCCCCGGTATGACGGGTGTGGTCGGACCCAACGGCTGCGGCAAGACGAATATCCTCGACGCCCTGCGCTGGGTGCTGGGCGAACAGCGTTCGTCCGCTCTGCGCTCTGGCAAGATGGAGGAAATCATCTTCAACGGCAGCCGCGACGCCAAACCGCTGGGGATGTCCGAGGTTTCACTGACGATCGCCAATTCCCGGGGTGTGTTGCCTACAGAGTACACGGATTTGACCATTACGCGCCGGCTGTACCGATCGGGAGAATCCGAGTACATGATGAATCGCCAGCCCTGTCGACTGCGCGATATTCTCGATCTGTTTGCCGACACCGGGATGGGCGCGCACTCGTACTCGGTAATTCAGCAGGATATGATCGACGCCGTACTCTCGGACAAGGATGAGGAGCGCAGGTTTCTGTTCGATGAGGCCGCCGGCATTACCAAGTACAAACATCGCAAGCGCGCGGCCCTGCGCAAACTCGATGCTACCGATGCGGACCTTCTGCGGCTGCAGGACATCGCGGCCGAAGTGCGTACGCGTGTGAACTCGCTCAAGCGGCAGTCCAACAAGGCGCGGCGGTTCACGGAGACCAGGGAAGCGTGGCAGGAGTTGTATCTGCGGCTGGCGTGGAGCGACTACGAGTCGCTGCAGGGTCGCGTGAGGACCCAGACCACGCGGGCGGCCCATCTCAACTCGGATCTGGATGCCGCCCGGGCCAGGGTGGCTGTCGCCGAAGCGCGGCGGGACGCACTGCAGACCCAGGTGGACAGCGTGGAACAGAGTGTGGAGGAGGCACGGGTAGAGCTGTCCGTGGCTGACCGTCAGCAGGCCGAACTGACTGCGAGCCGCGAAAAAGCGACGGCAGAGAATCATGCGTTGGAGGAGCGCCAGCGAGAATTCACCGAGGAGCTCGAGTTACTCGGCTCGCGCAAGCGCGAGTTCGAGGTCCGCGTCTCCGAATTGCAGGAGCAGCTCACCCTGGCCCGTGTGGAGGTCGAGCAGGCTCAGTCGGCTGGCGCGGAGCGTGAAGCTTCTCGCAGCCAGGCGGACACGCATTGGCAGCAGGCCAAAGGTGAGCAGCACCGTGCACAGGATTCAGCCGACGAGGCACGAAACCGGAGCCGCCAGATCGAATCGGAGCTAGTTCACGCAGAAACCACACTCGTGTCGATCTGCGAGTCGCTGACTCAGGCCGAAGAGGCGTTGGACGCTTCGGAGCGCGAGGTGCGGAGTGCCGTGAGCGAGCGTGAGGAGCGTGAGGAGCATGAGACCGTAGCGCGCGACACCCTGCATCGAGCGGAGAACGATCCGGATGCTGCGCGGATTCGCCACCGGCATGCACGCGAGGAGCTACACGGTGCCGAGGAGACCCTGGCCGAGGGACAGACGGCACTGACCGAAATCGAGTCGAAGCGTGCCGTGCTCGAGAACTGGATCGAAACATATCGCGGTTATCAGGGTGCGGTTCCCGATCTGCGCACGCGCGATCGTATCGACGGAATCGAGGATACGGTAGCCGAGATCATCTCCCCGGCATCCGGTTTCGAGCTGGCGGTCGGCGCGGCACTGGCCGAGCGGGCCGAGTACCTCGTATGTCGCGATCGCAGGACCGCCGCCGCAGCGATGACCCGACTCGAGCAGTCGGATGTGGGCCGTGCGACGCTGATCGTTCTCGATGCGATTGCCGTGAGCGGATCGCATACCGTCAAGATCGAGTCTGCCAGACCACTGGTCAGTGTGACGTCTGCCCGGCGGGGGTTTGAGCGTCTGCGTGAGTTCCTGCTCGGCGACTTCTATCTCTGGGAAGGGACCGGTGACCCGCCGCTGACGCAGCTACCCCGGAGTGCTGCGTTCGTGACACGTACCGGTCGCTTGCATCGTGGCGAAGCGGAGGTTGCCGCGGGCAAACCGGCCGCCGCGGGACTGCTGGCCCGCAAGGACGAGCTCGAGCACCTGGCGCAGGAGGTGGGCCTGCAGGAGCAGCTCACACAGCAGACCCGTACCAAGGTGGCCGACCTCCGGTCCCAGGCAGAACGGTTAGCGGCGCAGATCCAGACGAGCGAAACCCAACTCAAAGCTGCGCAGGAACAGTACCGCAGTGTCAGTCTGGAGGCGGAACGGGCGCGCGCCCGGGCCGACTCTTCGGACGGCAACCTGGAGCGAGATCGCAAGCTGTGCGCTGCCCTGCGAGAACGCGTGGGTCAGACCCGTGACAGTATTGGGCAGTTCAAACAGACTCGCGAGACGGCAGAGGCGGAGTCGAAGGACCTTCAGTCATTGGCCGAGCGCTCCAAGTCGACCTTTGAATTCAGCGAGCAGGCACGCACCGAAGCCATACTGAAATCGGGCGAAGCCCAGGTCCACGAAGTGTCGCTCAGAGGCAGGGCGGACGGACTCGAATCGGACCGGGAACGCACACAGGAGATGCTCGCCGACGTGATCAGCCGGATCGCGTCACACACGACTCAACTCGAGGAGTCCGGTCAGAGGCGGGAGGCCCTGAAGGGACAATTCGCGCAGCTTGCTGCTCGGCGCCAGTCCGTCGAAGCGGATCGGATCAAGCTCGATTCCGTCTACAAGAAGGCACGCGAGGGCTCCCGCGATCTGCTCACGCAGCTGCAGGAGATCGAGGTAGAGGTCAAGGCGGCACGCAAGACCGCAGATGAGGTGGGAGGACACCATCACGCCGCCGAGATGGCCGCCTCGGAGGCACGCCTGGAGGTATCCAATCTCTGTGACCGAGTACGCGACACGCACAATCGCGAGCTGTCGGAGCAGACCGACCTGAGGCCGATCGAGGAAGGACAGCGAGGCCTGGTGGCCGCCGAAGTGCTGGAACTAAAAGAGAAGATGGACAGGATGGGCACCGTGAACCTTCTCGCGCTGGAAGAGTATGACGAGCAGAAGGAACGGATCGATTTCCTCGACCAGCAGTTGGCCGATATGGCGGAGGCCAAGAAGATGTTGCTGGAGACCATAGGAAAGATCAATGACACGGCGCGCGATATGTTCTCCGAGACGTTTGACAAGGTACAGCAGAATTTCAACGAGTTATTTTCTCGGCTGTTCGAAGGGGGGGAGGCTCGCGTTACGCTCGACGTGCCGGAGGATCCGCTCGAGTCGCCGATTGCGATCATGGCCAAACCGCGGGGGAAGCGGCCGGTCTCGATACTCCAACTGTCGGGCGGAGAGCGCGCACTGACGGCCATCGCGCTACTGTTCTCACTGTATCTGGTGAAGCCATCGCCGTTCTGTATTCTCGACGAGATCGATGCGCCCCTGGACGACGCCAACATCGGCAGGTTCCTTGATCTGCTCGCCAGATTTGCCACCGACACACAGTTCATCATCATCACGCACAACAAGATGACGATGCAAGCCGCGGACGTCATCTACGGGGTTACCATGGAGAGTCCGGGTATCTCCAAGACCGTAGCCGTCAAGCTCAACGAGGCGGTCGAAGTAGCCGGAGTCGCCTGATGGCATTTACCTGGTCTCGCCTCACACAGGGTCTCAAGAAGACTCAAGCCAACTGGGTCGCCCGGGTCTGCGAGACCATCGGCACCAAGCAGAAACTCGACGACACCACCCTCGATTCGCTTGAGGAGGCGCTCATCGCAGGCGATGTGGGTGTGGACGTGTCGGAGTCGCTCGTTTCTTCGCTGCGCTCGGACTTCGCCCAGATCGACGGTTCGGACCAGGCATTGACGCATCTCAAGCGCGGCCTGGTGGAACGCCTCGTTGCGGAACGAGTCGCCACCGTGGCACGGCCCGAAGTCATCCTGCTGCTCGGCGTCAACGGTACGGGCAAGACCACTACGGCGGGAAAGCTGGCCAGGCGATTCAAGGACGCCGGCGATAGCGTGCTGCTCGCGGGGTGCGACACCTTTCGGGCCGCGGCGAACGATCAACTCAAGATCTGGGCGGACCGGGTGGGTGTGGACGTGATTCTCGGTCGGCCGGAAGGCGATCCAGCGGCGGTGGCGCATGACGCCACGGCCGCCGCATTGGCACGCCATGTTGATCATCTGATCATTGACACGGCCGGGCGGCTTCACACCAAATCAAACCTCATGGCCGAGTTGGAAAAGCTCGTGCGCGTGATCAGCAAGGTATTGCCTGGCGCACCGCATCAGGCCCTGCTCGTGCTCGACGCCACCACGGGCCAGAACGGCCTCAGACAAGCCTCCGAGTTCCACCGTGCCGTGCCCCTTACGGGTGTCGTGCTCACCAAGCTCGACGGTACGGCCCGGGGAGGAATCATCTTTGCGATCCGGAATCGGCTGGGTGTTCCGGTGACTTACGTAGGACTGGGCGAACAGGTCGGGGATCTGGACACCTTCGACCCCGAGATGTTTGTGGATGCCATGTTCGTTCAGCAAGCCGGCACCGCGGAGGCCAGCGCGTGATGGCTGACGGGGCCATGGAAGAACGCCGTACCGTGCGCACAGGAGAGCGGCCATGCTAACCATACGACTGCTGTACATGGGCAAGACCAAGTTCCGCTGGGTACATAGCGGGGTGACACACTATCAGCGCGAGTTGAAGCAATTCGCCAAACTGGACATCGTCGAAGTCAAATCGCTGGTCGGTCGTTACCCGGACGCGGAGTTGATGGCCAAAGAGGCGCAGCGCTTCAAAGGCAATATCCAGCGGGGAGAAACCGTGATCTGTCTCGACCGGGAAGGCCAGCGGTTTACGTCCGATGCGCTGGCCCGGTGGCTGTCATCCCAGTTTGAACGGGCGGCCAGCCTGGCGTTCGTCATCGGCGGTCATTACGGAATCGATCCCGATTTCAAGCGACGGGCCGCGGCAACCATGTCACTGTCTCCCATGACCTATCCGCACGATCTGGTTCGGCTCATGTTCACCGAGCAGCTATTTCGCGCGATGTCGATTCTGGGCAACCACCCGTACCACAAGAAGACGCCCGCCCGCAAGAAGTAGACACACCATTCGACCCGGGTCCGCCACAGCGAGGGTGCGCAGGACGCGCCCTCGCCATGGCCAACCCGGAACGATCACTACGCACTCAAGCTGCCGCACCGGTAAGCAGTTTGGCCTTGAGCGAAATGCTCGTGGCGGCCAGGGCTTTGGAGATCGGACAGTCGGTCTTGGTCTTGTTGGCCAGCTCCTGAAACTTCGCTTCAACGATGCCCGCGACCTCCGCTTCGACGTCCAGTTCGATCCGCGTGATGCTGAAGCCGTCATCTCCCTTTTCAAGGTGGACCACCGCACGTGTCGTCACGCGTGTCGCGGTGTGGCCCGCTTGATCGAGCCCGTGTGACAGGGCCATGGAATAGCAGGCGGCGTGCGCAGCCGCGACGAGCTCTTCCGGATTGGTGCCGGGCGCTTCGTCGAATCGGGAGCCAAACGAATACGCTCCTTCGTAGGCACCCGAGCCTACCTTGAGGTTGCCCTTACCGTTTCTGAGGTTGCCTTCCCAGATACCTGTGCCGGTGCGAATGGACATGTGTATGCTCTCCTTACTTGGATGATCACAATCGATTGGGTATCGCTGCGATGTGATTTCACAGCCGCATTATGAATGCCATCATGGCGACGGAAGTCAAGCGATACGGCGCAGTGCCCGGTTGCACGCGGGCCAAGGCGGCCACAGATTGAGCGCATGCTGCCCCGGGACCGTTTCTGGACTGTTCCCAACATGCTCTCCCTGTCGCGGCTGGTTCTGCTGCCTGCGTTCATCTGGGCGCTGGCGACGCCCGGGTATCTCTGGCTCGCCGGATTGCTGGTGCTCTGGGGCGTATTGTCGGATGTGGCGGACGGGTATTTGGCACGAAAGCTCGGTCAGCAGAGCGAGTGGGGCCGGCTCATCGATCCAGTGGTCGACAAACTCACCCTGGCGGTGGCGCTGGGCTACTGTTACGTAGCGCGGGATCTGCCGCTATGGATGCTCCTGCTGGTGGTCGGGCGCGACCTCGCGATCCTGTTGCTGGCGCGGATTCTGGCGGATCGGGCGGGCCGCCTGCCGGCATCAATCATGGTGGGCCGGTTGGCCGCACTCTCGCTTGGCCTGCTGGTGCTGGTGTACGTTCTCGAGGTGGAGCCGTTGAAGCGCCCGATGCTTGCCGTCAGCGTATTCATGCTCTTCCTTTCGTCGTTCATGTACGTAAGAAGAATCAGGACCCATGCTGACTGAACTCGCCATTCGCAACTTCGCCATCGCCGATGCGCTCGACCTGGAATTCCAATCTGGACTGCTCGCGATCACCGGCGAGACCGGTGCGGGTAAATCGCTTCTGGTCAATGCGCTGGCGTTCGTTCTGGGCGAACGGGCTCAGGCGGAGTGGATACGTACCGGGGCCGATCGCTGCGAAGTGACGGCCGTATTCACGTGGCCCCGGGACAGTCTGCCGATGGCCCGGGAGCTGGGACTCGATACAGACGAGCCGCTCATCCTGAGGCGGGAGTTCACGACCGCAGGCCGTGGCCGGGTGTGGGTGTGCGACCGGCCTTCATCGGTCGCCACGCTCAGGCGCCTGGGCAAAACGCTCTGCGATCTTCACGGCCAGCATCAGCATCAATGGCTGCTCGATCCACAGGCGCATGTGGCGTATCTCGATGCGAGCGTCGATCCCGGGGTACGGGAAGAGTACCGGCAGGCATTCGACCAGCGTGAGCGATGCCGAGCGGCCCTGGCGGCCGCCCGTGACGAGATTGCGGACGCCGCCGGCCAGAAGGAGTTCTGGGAGTACCAGCAAAGGGAATTGGAACGGATCGATCCCCGGCCCGACGAATACGAGGAACTGACGGCACGGCGCGACCGGATCAAACATGCGGCCCAGCTCGGAGGTCTCTACCACTTGATCGAAGCTGAACTGGAGGCCGCCGATGACTCGGTAGTACCCAGGCTCGACCAGCTATCGGATCGCCTGCGGCAGGCTTCGCAATTCGATTCGGAATTGTCCGGCTGGTCTACTCGCCTGAGCGAAGCACGGGAGCTCCTGGAAGAGGTCGCGCGGGAATCCGCTGGCAGACGGGACACGGCAGACGAATCACCGGCTGCGCTGGAAAAGATCGAGGCACGCCTCCACGCGCTATACGGACTCAAGAAGAAGTTTGGTGGATCTCTGGAAAACGCTATCGCCCAGCGAGATAGATTGGCCGAGCGTCTGGCCCGCGTGGCGGACGCCGACCACACTCTGAAGCAACTCAGTGGCGCCCTCTCCGAAGCCGACGAGATCGTCTCCGAAGCTGGCGGCAAGCTATTCACGGCGCGGTCAGAAGCGGCAGCACGCTTGTGTGACGTTCTGCGCAAGCCGTTGTCCCGGCTGGGCCTGGGGCGGGATGCCATCACGCTGAGGCACCGCGAGCTGCCCCGCGATCAGTGGCACTCGGACGGCCCCGACCAGGTAGAGTTTCTGCTCTGCGCCAATCCAAATGAAGAACCCCGGCCGCTGACCAGGGTGGCATCGGGTGGAGAGCTGTCGCGTGTGATGCTGGCACTCAAATCCGTACTGCCGGGAGGCGACCGCGTCGGCACGCTCGTATTCGATGAAATCGATTCGGGAATCGGCGGCGAGACGGCCACGCGTGTGGCGGACATGCTCGCCGGGCTGGCCAAGGGACGACAGGTACTCGTTATCACTCATCTGCATCAAATCGCGGCTCGAGCCGATCGTCAATGGAGTGTAGACAAGAAGACCGTGCGTGGGCGAAGCGTCCCCGTTGTGGTGGAACTCGATTCCGAGAGCCGGATCGAAGCCCTGGGGCGCCTGATCGCCGGTGGCGCCGCCACGCCCCAGTCACGTGCGGCGGCCCGCACACTGGTTGATAACGGTTCCGGTGGCTGAAGATGATAGCGAGGGGTGCCAGGGTCGGATGATGCAGGAGGCGGGGCACGGCGAAATCTGGTCGGTTACTCAGATCGTCCAGAGGATCAAGCAGCTCCTGGCGACGGAGTTTCCACCGCTCTGGATCGAAGGCGAGATCTCCAACTACAGTCGCGCGGGTTCGGGGCATCGTTATTTCACTCTAAAGGACGACCGCAACCAACTGAAGGCAGCCCTCTTCCGTGGCCGGGCGCGGGGACTTCAGTTCGAGCCGGAGGACGGCATCAAGGTCGTGGCCTTCGGACAGCTTGATCTCTATGGACCCCGCTCTGAATACCAGTTGATCGTCGAGCAGCTGATGCCGGCCGGGTTGGGCGAGTTGGAGCTTGCGTTCAGGCAACTCCACGAACGGCTGGAGAAGGAGGGGCTGTTCGCCGCTGACCGCAAACGGCCTCTGCCGGAATTTCCGCGGCGGATCGGGATCGTCACCTCGGCGCGCAGCGCGGCGGTACGGGACATGCTCAAAGTGCTCGGCCGCCGGGCACCTCACGTCGAAGTCGTCATCGCCGATACGCTGGTTCAGGGCGAACGCGCGGCTGCGCAGATCGTGGCGGCCATCGAGCGTTTCAATCGCGCGCGCAATGTCGACCTGCTACTCGTCGGCCGCGGGGGCGGTTCGCTGGAAGACCTCTGGCCCTTCAACGAAGAGCCGGTAGTACGCGCCGTGGCCGCATCCACCCTGCCTGTGGTTTCTGGCGTCGGACACGAGGTGGACAGGACCCTGTGTGATCTGGCCGCCGATCTCCGGGCTCCGACACCTTCCGCGGCTGCGGAGCTGGCGGTTCGCGATCGCGCAGAGTGGCGCGCGCAGTTGGACGAACTGTCCAGACGACTGGGCAGTGAGATCGAGTACCAGGTGGACCACGGCAGGTCGCAGTTGACCAGCCTGGTGCAGCGATACGGATTCCGCAGGCCCCAGGAGATCCTGGCGACATTCAGCCGCCGCATCGACGAACTCACGCAGCGCCTGAAGCGTGGTGGGGAAGGTGCGTGGCGCGAACGACTTGAACGTGCACGGTACGTGGGCGAACGCCCGGCTCTCAGCCAGCCGGACATCTGGCTCCGTCCACTCGTCCAGAGCGTACATCACGCGGGAGCGGCCTTGCGGGCAGCCTGGCCGCGCGTTACTGTGCGAGTACGTGAACGGCTTGCCGGGGCGACCGGCGGTCTGGATGCACTCTCTCCGAGAGCCGTTCTCGATCGCGGGTACGCCGTGCTGCTGGACCAGTCGAACAGTGTGGTCACATCCGTCGACGACGTCGAGGTGGGCGACGCCCTCCGCGCGATGCTCGCAGACGGTGAGGTAAGCGCTCACGTAGATCGCAAGAAGCGGGGAACGTCATGGCCGTAAAACCGGCGAGCATGCCCTTCGAAAAGGCACTCGAACGTCTGGAAACCATCGTCGAGCAACTGGAATCGGGCACCGTCCCGCTGGCCGGCGCGGTCAAGCTATTCGAAGAGGGCATCGCCCTGCGCAAGCGTTGCCTCTACCTGCTCAAGGAAGCCGAGAAGCGGGTTCGTTTTCTGAGTGAGTCCGCGGCGGGCACGCCGGTCGAAGAGGATGCACCCCCGGGCTGGGAGACGGAACATGTCGATGATTGAGGCCGAGCGTCAGCTCGATCTCGACGCGCTTCGAGCGACCATCAATCGCAAGCTCGAACACTATCTGCCCGAGCCCTCGTGTACCCCGTCGCCGCTGGCCGAGGCCATGCGCTACACCATCACGGCCGGGGGCAAGCGGCTGCGTCCACTGGTCCTCTGCGCCGCCCATCGTGCCTCCGGAGGAATCCCGGATGAGAACTTCTGGCGGGCCGCGGCGGCCGTCGAGTATCTCCACACGTTCAGCCTCGTTCATGACGACCTGCCGTGCATGGACGACGATGACCTGCGGCGCGGCCTCCCCACCGCGCACAAGAAATTCGGTGAGGGCATGGCGGTGCTGGCCGGCGATGCGCTGGCGGTGCTGGCTTTCGAACTCCTGGGCGAGACCGGCAACTGCGACGTCGTCATCGAAATGGCACAGGCCATAGGAGCGCGCGGCATGATCGCGGGTCAGGTGGGTGATCTGGCTGCGGAAGGCTGCGAGGTCTCGCTGGCGGCTGTGCAGCAAATCCATCGCTGCAAGACGGCTGCGCTGTTTCGCGGTTGTGCTCGGGGTGGGGGTCTTCTCGCCGGTGTCGACGACCAACGTCTGGAGGCGCTGACGGTGTACGGCGAGCAACTGGGCACCGCCTTCCAGATCGTGGACGACCTGCTCGATCTGGAAGGAGACACCGAGCAGATGGGCAAACGAGCCGGGGCGGATCTGAGGCGTGGTAAGGCGACCTACCCCGGAGCATCATCGCCGGACCGTGCGCGTGCCGACGCCCGTGAAGCAGCCCGGGCAGCCCGACAGGCCCTGGAGGCGTTTGAGGATCGAGTCGCTCTCCTGGCTCTGGTCGACCTGGCCGTGGCGAGGGAGGCCTGAGGCATGCGTCTGGGAGTGCTGGCCAATGCCTACCGGCCGGGTTTCGAGGAGGCCATTGCCCAGCTCGATCTCTGGTGTCGCCAGGGTGATCACGCGGTGGTCTTCGAGGCCTCTCTGGCCGAATACCTCGGACCAGATCTGACTACCGGCGAGCCGGAGGATGTCGTTCGCGGGTGCGACGTGGTGCTCGCCCTCGGCGGCGACGGCACGATGCTTCGCGCGGCGCGCATCGTCGGCCCTCTCGAGCTGCCGATTCTCGGAGTCAACCTGGGCAGCCTGGGATTCCTGACGCAGGTGACGCCGGACGATCTTGGCGCCGTTCTCCCCCAACTCGAATCAGGCGACTTTCACACCGAGCCCCGGAGTGTCCTTGCGGTTTCGGTGGATGAGGTCGAGGGTCTGCACCACGCCGTAAACGAGATCGCCGTCGATCGTGGCCCGCTATCCCGCGCCATCGAAATTCGTCTCGATGCAGACGATCGCCTGGTGTGTCGATACGTCGCCGATGGGCTGATCGTGGCCACGCCTACTGGATCCACAGCCTATGCGCTCTCTGCCGGCGGGCCCGTGACCGTCCCGGACCTGCCGGCGTTCATCGTGGCGCCTGTCGCACCCCATACACTTGCCCAGCGTCCCGTAGTTTTCCCGGACCGGGTGGTTCTGCGCATCACCTGCGAAGAACCCAACGTGGAGGCTGCGCTCATGTTGGACGGTCGTAAGACCGGTACGCTGGCGTACGGTCAGAGCTGCCTGGTGCGCCGCGCCGACTTCGAGCTCAAACTGGTCCGCCTTCCCGGGCAGGATTTCTTCAACCTGGTTAGAACCAAGCTCCAATGGGGTGTCGATCCTCGTCATGCCCACCGTGACGGACGCGTGGTTTGACCGCGTCTACACCGACCCGCTCTACCTGACGCTCTACCAGGAGGAAGACTCGGCGCGCGCCGAACTCGAGGCGCGTGAAGCCCGGTCACTCTGCGCTCCGCCCGAGGGTGGGTGGTGGCTGGACGTCTGCTGTGGTTTCGGCCGTCACGCCGAGGTGTTTCGACGACTGGGCCAACGCGTGGTGGGGGTCGACCGGTCACCACTCATGGTCCGGCGGGCAGATCAGCGCGCCGCGGCAGCCCGTCTCGACATTTCGTATGTGCGCGGGGACGTCCGTGCTCTGCCATTTCGGGATGCGTTTTGCGCAGCGTCTCTCATGTTCGATTCATTCGGGTACTTCGAGAACGACGTGGAACACGATGACGCCCTGCGTTCGATCGCCATGTGTCTGATCACCGGGGGGACGCTGTTGCTTCATCTCACGAACCGTGAACAGATCCTGCGTCTCTGGACCGGCGAGGACACCAGGGTCTGGAACGGCTACACGGTTCACCGGCACTACGAGTTGGACCTGGCCGCCGGCAGGTACCGCTGGCGGCAAGAGATCCGCGGTGATGGTCGTCAGACCGTGTGGTCCTTCGACATCCGGCTCTTCACTGCGGCCGAGCTGACGGAACGGCTCACGGCCGCGGGATTCTGCGACATTCGCCTGTATGGCAACTGGGATGGTACTCCCTATGTCCTGGATGCGCCGTATCTGATCGTAACGGCTCGCAAGGCTGCGTTTCGGGAGCTCCCCGGCCTCGCGGACTAAACGGACCGGACCGGGCCGCCGATACCTTGAGATACAGGTATGCCCGTCACCCCACAGACCCAGGCGCCGCCCTCCTCCTCGAAGGTCGGCGACTACGAAATCGTTCGCAAAATCGGTTCCGGCGGGATCGCGGAGGTCTACCTGGCACGCCAGCCATCACTGGATCGGCCGGTGGCCATCAAGATCCTCTCGGCCCGTCTGACCGACGACACGGACGTCCGCCGCCGATTCGATCGCGAAGCGCTCACGATCGCGCGCCTGCAGCATCCCAATATCGTCCACGTCATCGACCGGGGTGTCGCAGACGGACGCTACTACTTCGTGATGCACTTTGTGGACGGAGACGACCTCAGGTCCCTGGTGCGGACCCGCAAGCTCAACGTGGTGGAGAAGGTCGATATTGTGGTGCAGTGTCTCAAGGCCCTCGACTATGCGCACAAGAACGGCGTCATCCACCGCGACATGAAGCCGGCCAATATCCTGGTGGACCAGGATCTGAATGCCCACGTCGCAGACTTCGGCATCGCGCAACTGGTGGACCCGGATCGAGCCGAAAACACGTCGACCGCGGTAATCATGGGTACGCCGGCCTACATGTCACCGGAGCAGAAGGTCTCCACGGCCAACGTGACGCAGACCACGGACATCTACTCCATGGGCGTGGTGCTGTACGAGTTGCTCACGGGCGAAAAGCCGCAGGGGCACTTTCGGCCGGTCTCCCGGTCGAGCGCGGACATTCCGCAGGCGTTGGACGAAGTGATCTACAAGGCGCTGGCCCAGCATCCAGAAGATCGCGATGCCACGGCCGTCGAGTTCAAGGACGCGATGCTGGCCGCGCTCACCCGGGGTGGATCGGCCGTGGACGCGCAGGACAACAGCACGATCGT
>JAUVRN010000226.1 GCA_030597645.1 Candidatus Zixiibacteriota bacterium | reverse complement strand
CTCAGGATCAAACTGCATCTCGCACTCGCTTCTCGTGATCATAGTACTCGGAAGTTTCTCAGTGGTTCATGCGGCCGACGCCGCAATCCTTCTGCCCAACGAGTATGTGGGTGCTCCCGGCATGCCCGACCAGAATAACGCCAGCATGGCGTATCACGAGGTCATTCCCAAGGAGGCCTACGCGGTGTGGACGGAACACTTTGCGCCCTTCGGCCAGCCCCCCACCCAGGTGTGGAATGCCTGGACGCCGGCAGCGGGAAGCGGCGTACCCTGGTCCGCCGCGGGTGCACTCTTCGGCGCGATTCCAACCGTGAGCCTGCCGGAGTCGTGGAATCCGAGCATGGCGGCCGTGCCACCGATCACCGCGGACGCCTACTACATGACCATGGTGGAATGGCCTGCACCGGCCCTCGTGCTGGGCGTACCCAGTATCATCGTGGCCAACACCAGCGTCGGCTCCGGTGCTCCCTTTCCCTCGGGCACGGGCCCGGCCGTGGTGTTTCAGGGGATTCCCGGGACCAACTGGCTGGATTATCCCTACCTGGTCGTAGATGACGTCCCCGGCAATGCCGGCCCGCCGGGATTCGGGGACGTCCACATCGCCTGGGTGGAGTACATCGAAGGCGGGGACGGCGACGCCGACGGCAACGGAAACTGGTTTGATGATCCCGCGGATAGTTTCGTGATCTGGGCCGCATCGGCCAATACGGGTGCCGGCCCCTCCCCGTATCCGGGTTTCATCATCCAGGTGGTTCACCCCAGGCCGGCCGTCGCACCGCGGGCGCACCAGACCCACCGCCCGTCACTCTCCGTGGTGGGTCCGGCGGGTACGCGACCGCCGATCGCTCTTCCCGCCAGCGGCGTCTATCTCGCCTATGTCGACTTCGTGTCGTCGTCGGTGATCATCGACGCCTGCCCGGCGCCCGGATTGGGCGCACCCTGGGGTGTCTTCGGTCCCTTCTCGGTGACGCCGGTAGCGCTCTTGCCGCCCTATCTCAACGGGGGTATCAAGGCAGCCAGTACCGTGTCTATCGCAGTCGACAACGGGCCGACCGCTACGGGTAACGTGTACATCGCGTTCGCGGACTACACGCTGGGTGACGCAGATATCTTGTTTTCGGTCAGTGGCAACGGTGGTGCGACCTGGTCTCTGCCCATGCGCATCAACCAGGATTCGCCCACCAACGGCCTGGACCAGTGGGCGCCCCACATGATGGTGGATGTGGTCACAGGCGACATCGTCGTAACCTACTATGATCGGCGCATGGACTCGGCGGTCAATCTGCTGGTGGAAACCTGGGCCTCCACGTCCACAGATGGTGGCCTGACCTGGACCGACGCGGTGGTCTCCGATGCGGGTCCGACACCACCGGTGTCGACGCTGGTGGTGGGCCCGGGCATCTACACGGGCGACTATCTCACTTCGGATTTCAATCCAGTGTCCGGCTGGGGTGCGGTGTGGAACGACGGTCGCAACGGCGGTGACCAGGATGTGCTCTTCGACAATGTCAGGCAGCCTTCGGGTGTGGACAGTGACGGAGACGGGATCCCTGACGCAAGCGACAACTGCCCGCAGGTGTTCAATCCCAATCAGGCCATCACCGTGGCCGTAACAGGTGATGTAAACGCGGACGTGCTACTCACATCCGCGGACATCATCTACATGGTCAACCACGTCTTCAAGGGCGGTCCGGCACCGATTCCCTGTCCGGCCGCAGGAGACGTCAACTGCGACGGTCAGCTAACCTCCGCCGACATCATCTACCTGGTGAATCACGTCTTCAAGGGTGGGCCGGCGCCGTGCAACGTCTGCACGTTCGCGGGCCTGGGCTGGACTTGCCCCTGATTCGACGTACCAGTAGGACTGTATGAGGAAAGGGGCGGGAGCAATCCCGCCCCTGTTGACTTTGGGGCATAAGGGGTTATCTTCCTGACGCCCCACATTCCCGCATGTTTGTGCCGAGAACGACGGTAACGAATCCCCGGCGGTTCGCCGAGGTATCCACAGAGAGGAAGTTGTGACACATATGCTCGGAGCCCTCATCCGATACGGTTGGCTTGTAGCTGCCGTCGCCGTGCTCGGCATCGCGGCAGTCAACGACGCGGTAGCTGCATCAGAGCAGGCAGGTACACGCCTGACGAGTCTCGACAAGATCGACCGCTCACTCGCCGCGGGGGCGATCGATCCGGAACAGGCCACGCTCTTGCGTGTCCACTCCGTGGTCCGGCCTTCGCAGTTGCCGGCCGAATTCCGGCCCGACGTGGCAGAGCTGGAACGCTGCGGCACCGAAGTGCTCCGCCAGGCCTGGCTGGCACGGGAATCACTCTCACCGCGCGTTCAGTCGCTGCTGGCCGTGGCGTTGGCCCGGCCGAGCACATCAGCCTCCTTCGATTCACCCGACGGGTACTTCCGCATTCACTACAGTACGACCGGCACCCACGCGGTACCCGGAGGCGACAGCGATGGCGACAGTGTACCCGACTACGTGGAACACGTGGCCGACTACGCGGACAGTTCACATCGTCAGGAAGTCCTGCAGTACGGGTTCCTCGCGCCGCCGTCCGATGGCGGGGCAGGGGGCAGCAGTGCCTACGACATCTACTGTCAGAACATCGGTGCCTACGGCTATGCCGTGCCGGAGAATCCCGGCCCGGCGCCGTGGAACGACTGGTCGAGCTACGTCGTCATTCACAACAACTTCTTCGGTTTCCCGCCCAACACCGATCCTGACGGTGACCAACTCGGGGCGGCCAAGGTGACCATCGCGCACGAGTTCGGTCACTCCTGCCAGTTTTCACACGACGCGGGCGAGAACGGCTGGTTCATGGAGCAGTGCGCCACGTGGCTCGAAGACGAAGTCTTCGATCAGACCAACGATAACTACAATTACCTGTCGGGGTTCTTCCCGGTGCCGTACATCGCCCTCTACTCGTCCACCGGCCTGCACGAATACGCGTCCTTCGTGTGGCCCACGTGGATCTGCGAGCACTTCGGGCACCAGGCCATGGTCGACATCTGGAACGAGTGCATCACCACCCAGGCGCTCAACGCCATTGACAACGCGCTGTCTGCCGGCTACGGCAGTTCGCTACCAGACGCGTTCGGCGGATTCATCACGTGGAACTGGATCACCAGCAGCCGCGACGACGGGGCGCACTACGTGGAGGCGGCCAACTACCATGCAATTTCGATCATGCGGTCGCACAGCTCGTACCCGGTCGCGCCGCAAAGCTCATCGCAGGCGATGGCCGCCCTCAGTTCCAACTATATCCGGTTCCTCCCTCCGGCGGGCGGGAGTGGACGATCAGTTATGCTCCGCTTTGACGGGAACGATGCCTACGACTGGACCGTACGCATTGCCGCCAAACCGACCGGCGGCCCCTACGAAGAGTACGAAATGACGCTGGACGGCCAAGCGGCCGGACAGTGGGCGCTGACCGGCTTTGACGATTATGATCACGTGGCGATGATTCCCGGTGTCACCAGTACGACAGGGAGCAACATCAACTACACGTACTCGGCGTGTCTGGGACCGCAAGCCCCCGGCCTGGTCGGTCCGGAGGAGGGGGCCACCGCGTCCACGCCCGTGGGGCTCGAGTGGGAAGCGACGGCCGGCGCACTGTCGTACCGCCTGCAGCTAGATGACAATCCTGCGTTCGGAACGCCCGACGTCGACACATCACTGGCCGGGTTCACCTATTCTGCGGAAGGTCTGACGGAAGGCGCCGTCTACTACTGGCGTGTCACGGTGACCGATGCGTGTGCCGAGAGCGGCTTTAGCGAGACGCGCAGTTTCCGTGCAGCGTGCGGGATCGCGATGACGGGTGACGTGGATGAGTCAGGCGATCTCAACTCGGCGGACGTGATCTACCTGGTGAACTACGTCTTCAAGGGCGGGCCCGAGCCCATGCCGATCAGTCAGTCGGGGGACGTCGACTGCAGTGGCGTCGTCGTCTCGGCGGATATCATATACATGGTGACGCACGTCTTCAAGTCGGGGCCGGGACCGTGCGACGTCTGTGCCATACTGTAACAGATTCGTGGTCTTTCTCAGCGTACTCAGGTGCGTGGGCGTGTCCATGACGCCATTGACCTGATCGAGCCAGGAAGGGCGGGGATCTCCCCGCCCTTTTTTTCGCGAATAGTTACTGAGACCCCTTCTCAGGATCCCTGCCAGAGCACCCTCAGACGCGACGATGCCCGTTGATTTCACCGGCATGGGCGTTATACTACAAAGATAACGGGGCTGTGGCCCGGTCCGCTCGGCCACAACAGCTACTCGACTACCGCATCCAGCGGGCCCCGCGCTTAGAGATGCCCTTATAGAAAGCAACCGTCCCTCAACGGGGTTTGTCATGCTACACCGCTTCAGCATGCACCGGCTCCCCGACTCCTCCGCTCGACATGGTGTCTTCGCGATCGTTTTCGGAGTTGCGCTGTGCCTCGCAGCCGCTCCGGTAGTCTTTGCCCAGTCG
>JAUVRN010000261.1 GCA_030597645.1 Candidatus Zixiibacteriota bacterium | reverse complement strand
TGTTCGTTCGGTGACTTCCGTGCCACCGGCGTGGGCGGGGATGTAGTGGGCGACCAAACGTTTTACGCTCTGGCCGGCGCAGGCGGTGCCGCCAACCAGCTATCCAAGGACCTGCTGATCCCGGTCAACGGTGGGATCGCGTGTTTCACTGAAAACGGTGACCCGGCGCGGATCACGGGCGTGCGCTATGATGGTTCATACCGCGTGCTCTTCCTGAGCTGGGGCGTGGAAGGCATCGGCGATATCTCGGGGGCCACTATCGGTGCAGATCCCAAGAGCGTGCTGATCAACCGTGCCACCGACTGGCTGCTCTTCAATGCCGTATTCTCGGGTGTTTCTCTACAGCCTCTGGTCGTCAATCCGGGACAGGATCCGACACACCTGATGGACACCTCCATTGCGATGTACTGGAATTACCAGAGCCCGCAGAGCGACCCGCAGGATTCGGTGCAGATCGAGGTCGGCGCCGATCAGGACTGGGCTGCGGCCGAGTACTGGAGCTACGGGCCGGTCGCGTCCACAGACACATCGGTGTCGTACGCGGGCCCGACCGCCGTGACCGGCCAGACGTATTACTGGCGCGTGCGCGTGTACTCGGGGGGCGCGTGGAGCACCTGGGCGTCAGCGACCTGGCACATGAATGCGCCGCCGGCCGCGCCGGTGCCCTCGACACCCGTTGCCGACCAGGTGGCCATGCAGAGCATGCCGCAACTACGCACGAACAACGCGGCCGATCCCGAAGTCGACGCATGCACGTACGACTTCGAAGTATACACCGACAGCGCACTGACATTGCTCGTCACGTCCGTCACCGCCGTTGCACCGGGTGGTTCGACCACCTCGTGGGACGTCGACAGCCCGTTGGGCGAACACGTCCGACACTGGTGGCGCGTGCGGGCCCACGACGGATATCTGCACGGCCCCTGGTCCGCCGGGCAGTCCTTCTACGTGGACGGCATCAACGAGGCGCCGAGCGCACCGACCCTGGTCGGTCCGGCCGACCTGGCGACACAGTTTTCCACCGATCTCGATCTCTCCTGGACCGGTGCGACCGATCCCGACCTGATCGACACCCTGCGCTATCGTGTACAGATAGACACGCAGATTGGCTTTGGTACGGCCGTGGTCTACGACTCCATGTCTGCGGAAGCCCTGTCCGTGGTCGGCATCCTGGAGCCGGCGCGCACCTACTGGTGGAACGTCACGGTTTTCGACAAAGGTGGATTGGAAGCGGTGTCGGCCACCTGGCAGTTTGCCAACCTGCTCCCGGGCGATGTGAACCGCGACGGGGCGATCACGACCAGCGACCTGATCGAACTGGTCAATTTTGTCTTCAAGGGCGGCCCCGCGCCCGATCCGGTGGCCCTGGGTGACGTGGACGCCAACTGCTCGGTGACCTCAGGCGACCTGATCTACCTGGTAATGTATGTGTTCAAGGGCGGGCCCGAACCTCAGGTCGGCTGCGCCGTATTGTAGATTCCATCCGCAAGAGACATCCATTGAAGAAGGGCGGCCGGGGTCGCCCTCTTTCGTTGGAGACTCTGTTTTCTGAAGCCCTGCTTCTATGTTTCAGACCATCGCGAGCGGAGCCATCGAGGTTAACCGCGCGGCAGCGACTTGACCGTCTTCGCGTCGAGCTTGCGGATCACCGCCACCATCAGCTTGACCAGGTTGTCGTAGTCCTTGCGGCTCAGCATGGCCGCGTGGCTGTGGATGTACCGCGTGGCGATCGCCAGCGTCATCACCGGCACGCCGCGCCGCGTCATGTGAATGCGGCCCGAATCGGTGCCGCCACGCTCCAGGCTGCCCAACTGGAACGGAATACGGCTCTTTTCGGCGGTCTCCTGAACGAGTTTACGCAGGCGGTAGTTCGGGATGTGCGATCCGTCGTAGACGATGATCACAGGACCCTTTTGCAACGCCTCGCCCCGGGGGGACATACCCGGTGTGTCGCGGGCTACGGTCACGTCGATGGCAATCGCCACATCGGGATCGACCTGCCACGCCGCAGTGCCCGCACCGCGCAGCCCGACCTCCTCCATCACCGTACCGACGCCGTACACGGTGTTCGGATGCCGTGCCTGTTTGAGTTTGCCTAGCACATCGATTACGGCGGCACACGCTACGCGGTTGTCAAACGCCTTGGCCAGGTACATGTCCGGGTTGGCCATGATCTCGAAGGATGCCTCGGGAACGATCACGTCGCCGATCTCGATGCCGAGTTTCTTGCGCACGTCGAACTTGTCCGCGCAGCCGACGTCGATGAACAAATCGGAGATGTCCAGCACCTTCTTGCGTTCTTCAGGTGGAATGACGTGCGGCGCCTTGCTGCCGATGATGCCGCGCACGATGCCCTTCTTGGTGAGGATCCGCACGCGCTGCGCCAGAGCGACGTGACCCCACCAGCCGCCGAGCCCCAGGAACTTGATGTAGCCTTCCTTGGTGACATCCGTGACGAGAAAGCCGACCTCGTCCATGTGGCCCGCGATCATGATGCGGGGTGCCGCCGCGCTCCCCTTTTTCTCCGCGATAAGACTGCCCAGGCGATCGTAACTGATTTTGGCCATGGGCTTCAGTCGGCGCTCCATGAGCGCCGCCACGTCCTCTTCCCGTCCGGGCGGACCCGATATTTCGGTCAGTTCCTTGAGCAGCAGTTCTGTTTTATCCACCTGAAAGCCTCCTTGGTTCAACGCCGCGGGACGTGCGAAGCTCCGAAACTACGGCGCCCCCACAGACCCGTCAAGCCAAACCCCGACAACGGCTAACCGTTCGCACCCGATCCCACCAGGCGTCGCGCCAGCACGAGTACCACGAGCATGAGACCGAAGGTGCAAACGATCGTGGCACCCGGTGGGGTATCGATCACGAAGGACGAGACCAGCCCAATGGCCGAGCCGAGCAAGCCGAACACCCAGCCGATGCCGAGTCTTCGCCCCACGCGCTCAGTCATCAGCGCCGCGACGACGCTTGCGACGACCAGGACTATGAACACCAGCAGCACGCCGCAGATGCGCACCGAACTGGTGACCACGACACCGAATGAAGCGTAAAAGAGCAGCTCCCACACCAGGCGGTTGGAGACAGGCTGGTGCCCGTGGAATGAGAGCCGAATGAACCGGTGTCGGAAAACATAGTGAAAGGTCCCGACGGCCAGATAAATGATTGCGGTCTTTGCTACGGTCCCGGGAGTCACGGTGAGGATGCTGCCGATCAGCATGTGGCGAATGTGTTCGGCCCCTTCCGGCGAATGGCTCACGGCAAGGATGGCCGCCGCCGTGCTGACGGCGTACACGATGCCGATGATCGCCTCCTGGGGCACACGGCCCTCGATGCCACGGGTAAGCGCGAACAGCACTCCGCCTGCCAACGCAAAGGCGAGGGAGAAAACGTAGGCGATGTTGCCGTCCATCTCGTACCCCACCAAAAACGCGAGCGTCATGCCGAGGGCTGCCACCTGGGCCAGCGACAGATCCACGAAGATGATCCCGCGCTTGATGACGTGGAGACCGAAGTACACGTGAATCCCCACCAGCACGACGCAGGCGAGAAACGGCCAGATCAAGAACTCCAGGTACGTGCTCAGCGGATCGCCTCCTTCAGCGC
This sequence comes from Candidatus Zixiibacteriota bacterium, assembly GCA_030597645.1. Classification (GTDB taxonomy): domain Bacteria; phylum Zixibacteria; class MSB-5A5; order JAUVRN01; family JAUVRN01; genus JAUVRN01. The sequence continues at coordinate 528 of JAUVRN010000261.1, read as the reverse complement.
CTCGATGTTGCCGGAGAGCCATTCCACGTACGACTCGTCCTTGTCGCGCCCGCCCACCGACGGATAGAGCGTGACCACCGTGGCACCTGTTTCCGACGCGATCTTCTCGGGCACCCGGCGATCGAAGTACGGCTCCATGGCGATCACCTGGATTTCACGCCGCCTGATGAGCTCAATCGTCTTCGCGACGTGAGACGGAGACGGGGGGACGCCCGGATAAGGCTCCACGAATCCCACGGCCACCGTACCCACGAAGGCGTTGAAGTAGGGCCAGGAGTTGTGATAGAAGACCACCTCGAGACCCGCAAGCGGCCTCGCCTGCTCGGCAAGATCTGCGAGGTGGGCCTCGACTTCGGCCAGAAACGCGTCACGCCGTGCCATGTAATCCTGCGTATGTGCTGGATCCACCATGGCAAATCCTTCCACGATGGCCTGGGTGATCGGAGCCAGGTTGTCCGGCGACAGCCAGTAGTGCGGGTTGCCGAACCGGTGCAGATCGCCGTACCGGGCGTCGACCTTGAATGTGGG
>JAUVRN010000329.1 GCA_030597645.1 Candidatus Zixiibacteriota bacterium | reverse complement strand
TGGTGGTCGGACCGCAGGCCTGGTACGACTCGCTCACGATCCTGATTCGCGGTCAGCGAGCACTCGGTCGCGATATTCGCTGGCTGTCGATGGAAGAGATGGACATGGCGTACGCTCATGTCGCGGATCCAGCGGGCCGCTTGAAGGCGGCGCTGCACGATGCCTATGCCGCCGGCGTCGGGTGGGCCCTTCTGGTGGGCGACGCACGTCACGTTCAGGTTCGCTACGCGTCGGACACACGATCCGACGAGACACTGTCCATCGATCAACTGCAAATCTGCGATCTGTATTTCGGCGAATTCGATGGACAGTGGGATCTGGACGGGGACGGGATCTACGGCGAACCGGTGGATGATTCGGCGGACCTCGCCGCGGAGATCCTGATCGGACGACTGCCCGTGAGCACGGCCGCCGAAGCTGCTGCGTGGAGTCGCAAATGGGATCGCTATGTGTTCGCGCGCGGCGACACTCGGTATCTCTCGGGCGCCCTGGGACTCTGCTCCGATCAGATGCGCGACTTCGAAGCGGGTGCCGGACAGGCTGCGGTCGTGGCACGCCGCTGGCCGGCCGCGTTCCATCACGACAGCCTCACCCTGCTGGAGTGGCCGACCGGCGCAGCCGAACAACCCGAGCGACCCACGGCGTCGGACATCGTTGCACGCTGGAACGACGGCTGGGGCATCGTACACATCTACGCACACGGGCGCTGGGACGGCTTCGCGCTCAAGACGTCCACATACAACGCCTGGCCCAAGTCGTATCTGCTCACTGATCCCGCAGCGGTTTTGCCGCACGACTGGCTGGGCCGCACGGCGGGACCGGCCGGCGTCGTGTATTCTGTGGCGTGCAACCAGGCCGCCTTTGATCAGGAGGACGCGTTCGGGACCGCACCCGGACAGCGTTGTGTGGCGACACAGCTGCTGGGGCAACCCGACGGCGGCGCGGTCGCGTTTGTCGGCTACTCGCGCTGGGGTTGGGTGTACTCCTCGTACCGCGTGGCCGAATCATTCTGGACGGCCGTATTTGACTCGGGATACACGGCGGGTGTTGCGCTGCAGTACGCCAAACTCCGGTACCCGTACCTGCTCGATGTGGCCTACGGCCACAATCTCTACGGCGATCCTTCCCTGCACATCTGGCGGGGACAACCGCCGTCTCTGGACGCCGTGATTCCTGAGTGGATCGGCTCCGACGAGCGGGAACTGGAGATCCGCGTCACATCACCCGGACCATATGCAGATACGCGGGTGACGTTGCTGGACGCCTCTTCGGCGCTGCTGAGCGCCCGACAGGCGGATGAGACCGGTCTCTGCAGGCTCCCCGTTTCCGCTGCGGCGGGCGCGGAACTGCTCGTCACGATCTCTTCACCCGGGTGGGCGCCCCGGCAGCAGATCGTCCGGGTGGGCGTCGAAAGCGGCGTGACAGACGAGCGCAGCGCGGCGGTGGATGCCCTCGTATCATCGCCCAATCCATTCAATGCCAGCACCCGGCTCACCTGGACGCGCTCGGCGTCAGACCGGAATCTGGAGATATACAACACGCTGGGCCGCAAGGTACGACAGGTGCGACTCTCCGGTGGCAGGGGCCCGGGGTCCTGGACCTGGAACGGCCGGGATGATCGGGGGCGTGCACTGCCGTCGGGGGTCTACTTCGCGCGACTCCGTCGCGCCACGTCAATGGTGACGCAGCGCCTGCTGATGCTTCCGTAGCGCTCCAGGCCAGCGGACCAGGAACGTCAGCCAGACACCGAGCACGCCTGCAGACGCACTCGGAAATCCCCGCCGGTTCCGCCAGAGGTAACGCGCAAAACTCCGGTGTGCATGCCAGAGCCTGCGGATCGGATACCGGCGCGTGGTACCGCCCACATGATGAATCACGGCCACATCCGGATCGAAGTGAATGCGCAGGCCGGCGCGGCGAGCGCGTGCGCACCAGTCGACGTCATTGAAGAAGAGAGGATACGCCGGGTCCAGGTCACCTACCCGCCGCCAGGCGGCGCGGCTGATCCAGATGCACGAAAACATGGGCTGCAGGACATCCCGGGCCACACGATGGTCGAACCCGGCCATCTTCCAGTGCGAACGCCTGCGCATCAGGATCGAAACAGCCTCGCGCCAGGGTGTCGCGGCATCAGGCAGATGGCGGCACGAAAACTGAACACGGCCGTCGGCATAACGCAGCTGTGGAGTCACGGCCGCCAGGTCGGGATCGCGATCGAAGTGCACACAGAGTCTGCGGAGCGCCGCGTAATCGCATTCCGTATCCGGATTGAGCAGGAGGGCCCACTCCGGATCGGCCACGCGCCAGAGCGCATTGACCGCGCGGGCGTACATGTAGTTGCGATTGAACTCGATGGTGTGCACGTCCGGGAATTCAGTTCTGAGCATCTCGCGGGTTTCGTCGCCCGAGGCGTTGTCGCCCACCCAGACCTCTTCGGGTGCCGCGCCGGATGCGGTGAGGCTGGCCAGGCAGCGTCTCAGGTCAGCGCAGGTGTTGTGCGAGACCACGAGCACGGCTGTGCGCACACCGTTATTCACGGGACGTCGCCTGCTCCAGAAGGTCGGCCATCTTCACCGCGCCGACATGACGCGTGAAGCGTTCCTGCAGATCGGCGGCCTGTCGTGACCCGGGACTCCAGAGTCGCTCGAGTGCTGCACGGATCGCCGGCACGTCTCCCGGGGCCACGCATTCGCCGAGCCCCTCGTCGCGCACAAATTCGGCCATCGCTCCCGACGTGCCGAGGCAGAGCACGGGGCCACCCAGCCCGATGTAGTCAAACGTCTTGGTTGACAGTGCAAGCTCCAGATCGTCCCGCAGAGACAGCAGAAACACCGATCCGGATGCGGCCGACCTGAGTGCCCGGGCCCGCGGCAGGTACCCGGTGGAGTACACGCGGTTCAGCCCGGCTTGCCGCGCCTGCCGGTCGAGATCGTAGTCGCGCGTGGCGCCGACGTGCATGAATTCGCCGTCGCATTCGGCAAGGGCACGATACAGGCCGCCGAAGCGGTTGAACGGCGAAAGGGTCCCGAGGAACACGGCCCTGCGGGGAACACGCTCGACGTCCGCCGGAATCTCATCGGGTTCGAAACCATTGGGGATCAGGTCGACACCGCAATGCAGATCCTCACGCAGGTGCGCGCAGAGTGTTTCGTTGACCCCCACCACCCGGGCTGCGTTGCGCATGGCACGCCGGCGCCGAAGCCGGCGCCACAATCCCGGGGCGCGCACACCCCACGGATCACGAAAATCTGCGATCCATGGCAGGGCGAATGCCTGCGACAGTCGCGATGCCACCGTGTGCGCAGCAGGCGGTGGCGCCGTCGCCAGGATCGCATCGTGCGGCGTATCGCGCAGAATACGACGGCCCGCTCGATACGCGGCAGGATACCAGAGAAAGGTCAGCTCACGATGCTCGATTCCCCGCAACACATCGGGTCTTGGATCCCAGGCACGCACCCGCTCGACGCG
>JAUVRN010000100.1 GCA_030597645.1 Candidatus Zixiibacteriota bacterium | reverse complement strand
GCTTAAACACGTAGTCGAGCTGATCCGTGGGGATCAGACTATACGGCAGGTGAAAGGCCGCGAACGTATAGTCATACTGTCTGAGGAACCGATGCAGCCGACTGTTGGCATAAAACTTTCTGAATCCCAGGCGGTCATCCGAATCCGGATCCAGGTCCGCCAGTTGAGAGATGAGTTGCATGTTGAAACTGGAGGTTAGCGACAGGAGGGTCTGGCTGTAGTTGCTGCAACTGCTGTCGGCCACATAGAAACCCAGATCCCTGAGGTGGGAAATGAGCTCGGAGTTGTCATAGTCGTAGAGATCGGCCAGCACATCGCTGCGCCCATACCCGTCCGGTACGATGTAGTAGATATTGGGCAATGGGGCCGCAACGGATGGTGCAGGTATCGGCTCCGACTCCAATGCCTGGAGTGACGGACGGTTCACGATGGCCCATCCCCCCATCCCCACCTGGAGGACGACCAGCGCCAGGCTGAGTCGGTTCGCGATGATAGTACCTGTCTTCAGGGAGGATCGAGTCCGTATCACGCTGCCGAGGGCAGCGATCACCGCCAGGCCAAGCAGGTAGGCGAGGACGTTCTTGTGGTGCCTGAAGCCGACGGGAAGCTGGCCCCATGAGAAAAAGTAGAGGGTGAGAGTCGAGACGACCAGGGAGGTTTTAAGGAGGTTGCGGATGAGCAGGTTCAGCAGGCCTACCAGCAGCGCGGTCGCAATCAACACGACTACGATCGGCCCGATGATCTCAGTTAAAGGTGTAACACGGGAATTCTGTACATAGAGAAACAGGATCGGATAGAGCCCAAACAGGTAGGGATGCCACGGGCGGGGAGACTTCACCGACTATTCGCGCACCTCTACGCGCCGGGCGGGATGACCGTTGTCCGGATCCACGGCGGGCTCCAGCGCTGCGGCGCCCTTGTCACGCAATGCCGACACCGCCCAGGCTCCGTTGGGGTCGGGCATGTCTATGTGCTTGAGGCCGCGGCGAATACGATTCTGGAGCTTCTCGTAGGCGTTCTGCACCGTGTCGTCCGGATACCGCCAGTCGTGCAGGTAGTACACACAATCGATGCCGGCCTGCAGCAGCTCCTTGGTGCAGCCGAAGCAGGGGCGCATCGTCGTGTACATGACCCCCCCCTCCACGGCGATGCCGAAGCGCGCCGCCGACAGCAGGCAGTTCTGCTCGGCGTGTACGCAGATGCACAGGTCGTAGCTGGTACCCGACTGGTATTTGTCGCGGTTGGCGCAGCGGTCGCAGCCGCCGTCGAGGCAGTTGGTCATGCCGCCCGGCGTACCGTTGTATCCCGTGGAGACCACCCGATCACCCACGACGATCAGAGCGCCGACCTTGTTGCCCAGGCAGTTGGCGCGCGATCGCACGGCCATGGCGATCGACATGTAGTATTCGTTGCGTCCGGGTCGCGGGGTGTCGTTCACGGGAGTCGTTCCTCTCCGGCTACTTTTCTTCGGCCTCGCCGGTCATCGGGACGAAACGCACCGGGGTCACGGTACGCTGGGTCAGTCCCTTTTCGGTCTTGGTGACGACGATCAGTTCCTGCCACGAGTCGCCCACTGGGATGACCAGATGGCCGCCGTTGGCCAGCTGCTCGATGAGCGGCTCCGGTATGTGATCCGGCGCCGCGGTGACGATCACGCCCTGGTAGGGCGCATGCTCGGGCCAGCCGTAGTAGCCGTCGGCCGTTTCCACCGAGACGTTCTCATATCCCAGTGCCTTGAGCGTCGAGTCGGCGCGCCGGGCCAGGGGTTCGACGATCTCGATGGTGAAGACGTGGGCCACCAGCTCTGCTAGCACGGCGGCCTGGTAGCCTGAACCCGTTCCGATCTCGAGCACCGTGTCCTCCGGGCCGCACTCGAGCAGCTCGGTCATGAGGGCGACGATGTAGGGCTGGGAAATGGTCTGGCCCTCACCGATCGGCAGCGGCTGATCGGTATAGGCCCTGTTGCGGTAGGCCTCGGAGACAAACTCGTGGCGGGGGACGTTGCGCATGGCGTCGAGCACCGTCGGGGACTCGATCCCGCGGCGTTCGATCTGCATCTCCACCATCGCGCGCCGTTCCTCGTGCCGCACTGTATCGGGTCCTCCCGACGCCAGCATCGCCACTCCGGCCAGTAGAAGGGCAAGCTGCCTACAACCTCCATGAAGTAGCGCTCCCGGCCCTCTGTCAATGACCATCCACCGGGCGTAGCTCTGCCCAAAAAATGCGCCCCCGGCGGAGGCCGGAGGCGCGCTGCAAAGGATACGGCCCTCGGAAGGCCGTTGGGTTAGAGCCAAACCTGTGTCATCAATATATACGCCCGGGACCCGGAAAGGTTTCCCGGGTTTCACTTACTTGCGGACGGCGGCGAACAGGGCAATGCCCGCCTATTTGCGGACCGCGGCGAACAGGGCAATGCCCACTTAACTTGCGGATGGCGGCGAACAGGGCAATGCCCGCCTATTTGCGGACGGCGGCGAATAAGGCAATGCCCACCTATTTGCGGACCGCGGCGAACAGGGCAATGCCCACGGCCAGAAACACCACGTTCATGGTCCAGGCGGCCACGACAGGGGGCACATCCCCCCAGTTGCCGATGGCCCGCATGACCTCCTGCATGGCGCGGTACAGGATGACCATGCCCACGGTGATCATGAGGCTCTTGGCCAGGCCGGCCCGTTTGGGCGTAGAGGCGATGGGGACACCCAGGAGCACCATCATGAAACAGGTAAAGGGGTAGGCCAGTTTGAGCTGGAGACCGAAGCGTTCGGCGGTGGCGTCCTCACCCGATTTTTCCTTGACGCGGACGCGCTCGGCGAGCTCGACGAAGTTCATGTTTTCCACCTGTCGCCGGCGCTGAGCGAAGTACTCGGGCGTTTCCTTCCAGCGTGTGATCTCCAGCGAGTCGAAGGGCTCCACCCGGGTGGTGTCCTCCGATATGAATGTCCGCCACTCGCCCCGCTGAAGCAGCCAGGCCGAATCGAGCCAGCGCATTTCGTCGGCTCGAATCGAGTACGTAAGCTGCGAGCCCTCGAACGCCTGCACCAGCACGCCGTAGCCCCGCTGATTAGGGATGTCGTAGCGCTCGAATCGGAAGATCCTGCCGTCGTCACCCTGGCGGTACAGGTGGTAGCGGATGGTGCGGCGCTCACGCTTCTTTTGCTCGAGCGCGAATTTGCGGATGTCGGAGTAGTTCTGATTGGCGGCGGGCACGACCGTTTCACCAAAGACCAGTGTACCCAAGGACAGGACCACGCCGAGCCCGAGGAGGGGCATGGCCGTGCGACCCAGCGAGATGCCGGCGGCCCGCATAGCTACCAGTTCGTTGTTGCGGGAGAGTCCTCCGACGGAAAAGAGCGTCCCGAGCAGAACGGCAAAGGGAAGGACCTTCATGACCGTGTCCGGCATAAAGTTCAAATAGAGTCGCACGACCTGGCTGAATGACGCGCCCGCGTCGATGTAGAAGTCGATGTTCTCCACGATGTGCACGATCGTGAAGACGACCAGGAGCACCAGGAGTGCGAATCCCAGGGCGATGAGGAACTGGCGGGCTATGTAGCGGTCGAGGATGAACATGCCCTGCTCTCGATGAGTCGTCTCTGACGGTAGCGCCGCCACCAGTCCTGGGGTCGCCGTTCACGGATCACCGCGACGAGTAACATGGTACCGATGGCCCCGATCAGGAAGTTGGCGCTCCACATCGCCCAGAATGCGTTTACGTACAGCCGGTCGGCCAGCTCCTCTCCGGCGATGAGAAACGCCCAGTACGCAATGAACAGGCCCAGCGACATACCCAGGGCCATACCGATGCCGCCGCGCCGGGCGAGAACCCCCATGGGCGCGCCGATGAGTACGAAGACCACACAGGCCGCAGGTATCGAGAACTTCTTGTGCACCTCGATCATCATGCTGTTGATCAGCCGCTTTTGGCTGCGGATTTGCCCGCGCAGGCGCGTGGTGGATGCTTCGTGCGTGCGCATGGCCGGCTGGCGTGTGACGGCCGGCTCGAGAGCCGCCGTCTGTATGGCGACGTACGAAAGTGTGTCGAGCTCGTGCCGGAACGCGTCCAGGTTGCGTTTCCAGCCGCGGATGTCTTCGAGCATCATCGTCGTCGATTTTTCGCGATCGGTCCGGTAGTCGCTGTCGGTCTGCGGCAGCTCGCTGCCGGCCCCGGCCAGAAATACGGTCTGCTCCACGAACTGCGTTCGCCGGTACTCACGCCCGCGCCCCACGAATTCGTGAACCTCGCCGTCCACCAGGTCAAGAATGAGCGTCTGGCCGTCGGGTGTAAAACGCATGTTTCCCGAACGCGCCGTGACCGTGCGGGGCCATCGGGCATCGCTCTGATCGTAGATGGTGACGTCGCGGATCTCGCTGCCCTCCGGGTCGCGCCATTTGACCAGGAGATAATAGCCGGGGATGTCGGCATTGAACACATTTTCCTGGATGCGCAGCGTCGGGCGTTTGCGATTGATGTTTCCCATCAGGACGCGAGCGCTGTGATTGGATTCGGGGAGCACGGCGTTGTTGAACCAGACCAGAGCCGCCCCGATTAATGCCCCTGCGATCAGGACCGGGGTCACCAGTCGCATCAAGTTCACGCCGGATGACTTGAGCGCCACAATCTCGTTGTCCCCGGACAACCGGCCGAAGGCCATGAGGGTGGCCACCAGCACGGCCATGGGTATCGACAGGGCCAGCATCCAGGCGATGTTGTAAACGAACAGGCGCGCCACCACGGCGGCCGGTATGTTTCTCCCCACCACCAGATTGAGCACCATGGGAACAAAATCGATGATCAGCACGAACGTGATGACGACGAGTGCGAAGAAGAAGGGAACAAGATGCTCCGCAAGGATGTAGCGCGTGAGCCGCATGGTCAGACCGAGTATACCCTGTGCCCCGCCTGAGGGCCAAATTTTCTTGCCCTGATGTGGCTGTCCGCCGACCTTGGCGACATCCCAGAAACGGGAGACTACCACAATGCCTATCGACGAACTGACTACCGGTACCGCCACAGATGCCCTCTACCTGGTCGCAGACCGGTCTGTCCGGGCGCATCGCAACAAGCCGGGCCAATACCTGCAGCTGACCCTTCAGGACCGTACGGGAACGATGAAGGCGATGTACTGGGACGTGCCTGCCACGGTAGCCGACACCGTGAAGCCCGGCGCGGTCTACCAGATCCGGGGCAAGGTGGAAAACTACATGGACGACCTCCAGATCCGTGTGACAGGCATCAAGCCTCCCACGGAGTCCGTGGACTGGAGTCGTTTCCTGCCCGAATCAGCCCGGTCCGCCGAGGAGCTGACGTCCGAATTCGATGGCTGGGTTGCCAAGATCAGCGATCCTCACTATCGCGGCCTCGTGGAGGCGCTGCGCCGCCACCCCCAGCTCTGGCCCCGGTACCTGAGCGCCCCGGCGGCCACCATGATCCATCACGCCTATCTGAGGGGCCTCATCGAGCACTCGCTCAACCTCTGCCGACTCTGTGACCGCCTGGCAGAGCTTTACCCCGAGATCAACCGTGACCTGCTCCTGGCCGGCGCGATATTCCACGACGTGGGAAAGGTCTACGAGTACGACAGTGGCCCGACGTTCAGGCGGACCGACTACGGCGAGCTGGTGGGACACCTGGCCATCGGCGACCAGGTAGTCGTCCAACTGGCCGAACAGGTGGAGGGGATCACCCGGGAGAAGGTCTGGCATCTGCGCCATCTGGTGGTGTCGCACCACGGGCAGCTCGACTACGGCTCTCCGGTGCTGCCTAAGACCCTGGAGGGGTTGCTCCTGCACTCCGCGGCTAACATCGCCGCCCAGGTGGGCACCTTCCGCCAGACGGCCGATAAAACACCTAACGGGGAGCCCTGGTCCGACCGGGTCTTCAGCATGGACCACCGGCGACTGTTCGTCGGGGCGCCCGACTCGTCCACGGACGAATCGGCGGAGTCAGGATGAACTAAACTATGGTTTTTTTTGGCCTGCTATCAAGCGACGTCGGAATCGATCTGGGCTCCGCCAGCACGCTGGTCTGCGTGCGCGGAACGGGCATCGTACTCAATGAGCCGTCCGTGGTGGCGGTGGAAAGGGCATCCCGCAAGGTCCTCGCGATCGGTTCCGCGGCCAAGGAGATGCTGGGCCGCACCCCGGGCGAGATCGAGGCCATTCGGCCGCTTAAGGACGGTGTGATCGCCGACTTCGAGATCACCGAGAAACTGCTGTCGGATTTCATCAAGCGCGTGGTACGCCACAAGTACCTGATGAAGCCCAAGATCGTGGTTTCCGTACCGTCCGGGATCACCGAGGTGGAGAAACGTGCGGTGCGTGATTCGGCGGAGAATGCCGGTGCGCGTGACGTATTCCTGCTGCAGGAGCCGATGGCCGCCGCCATCGGCATCGGTCTCCCCGTGGAATCGCCTACCGGGATCATGGTCGTGGATATCGGCGGGGGCACTTCGGAGATCGCGGTCATCGCGCTCAACGGCATCGTGACCAATACGTCGGTGCGAATCGCCGGCGACGAGCTCAACGAATCGATCGTGCTGTATCTCAAGAAGAACTACAATCTGCTCATCGGTGAGCTGACGGCCGAAGAGATCAAGATCAAGGCCGGTTCCGCGTATCCCATGGAGAAGGAGGACTCGCTGGAGATCAAGGGACGCGACCTGGTCGCCGGCGTGCCCAAGACGATGAAGATCTCCTCGGCCCAGATTCGCGAAGCGATCAGCGAGCCGGTGGACGCGATCGTGGAAGCGATCCGCCAGTCGTTGGAGCGGACGCCCCCCGAGTTGGCGTCCGACATCCTCGATCGAGGCATCATTCTCACAGGCGGTGGCGCGCTGCTGCGCGGTCTCGACAAGCGCATCAAGCAGGAAACCAACCTGGCGGTAGTCATTGCCGAGGATCCGCTGACCTGTGTCGTCCGCGGCTGTGGTGCCGTGCTCGACAACATGATGAAATACGAGAAGGTCGTAATCCGCTC
>JAUVRN010000136.1 GCA_030597645.1 Candidatus Zixiibacteriota bacterium | reverse complement strand
CGTCGCCGTTCAGCCCACCCACGAACACTTCGGTCGCTCCTCCGGTCCCCGACGGGTAGCGGATACGCAGCGAGGCACCCGTGGGTGTGCCGTTGGCGTCGACTTCGTAGACGGTCTCAGGAACGGAGAGTACGGTCTTGGTCATCTCCGTAGCAGACGGTGTGAGCAATACCTTGATCTGCGAGGGTGATGTCTGCGCGTCCGTCATCTCGATGCGGTTGGGCTTGATGTGGATATCCATCTGACCGCTCGTGGTCTCCTGATGCATGTGCAGATCAACGAGCGCACTGTCCGTGTGCATTGCAATGAAGGAGGAATCCGATCCGCTCGAGTTGGTGTTTCGCATAACAAAGTCGAGATCGGTCTGGTTGTGCTGCATGACAAAGCCGTTCTGCCCACTGGAGCCAATGTCCAGGATGCTCATGGACGCACTGCTGCCCTTGCTGACGAGCGTGTTGACGAGATCGGCCTTGTTCATCCTCAGGCTGGTTCCCGAGGTGTCGATGGTCAGATCCCAGGCCCCGGCCGTGTCGCCACCGATCAGAAAATCGTGAGCGCGGACGGTCTTGCGCCCGTTGGACGAGTGGACGGTCACGCCGTCCTCACCGTGGATGCCCACGTTGGTGACTCGCAGTTCCGACATGGCACCGGCGTTCGATGTGGCTTCCACCACCACGCGCCCGCCGCCACCGCTGCCGCCGGGGTTGCTGGTCATCTCCATGCGGGCGGTATCGCCACGCACATCGAAGTCCATCTGGTTCTCGCCTGCCACGCCGTTGGTCTTGATATGGAGGTGTGCGTTGAGGGCTGTGGTGATGGCGCTGTCGCCACCGGCGTCTACCTTGATGATCTGTATGCCGGGGTCCGATGTATTCAGGTCGGTCCACTCCGGCGTGTGGATTACGATCTTCGCGTCTTCCGTTCCCGGACCCGAAGTCGAGAGGCTGAGTTCTGAGCCCTGTCCTGCTGTCGTACCTAGCCTAAGGCGATTGCTGGTCAGTCCTTCACCATCCACAAGCTCGTGCTCGGCACCCAGATCCGTGGTCGACCATTTCATCCAGCTCGAGTGACCGGTGGCGCTGTTCTTGGCCGCCATGCTGTGTGTGCCAGCGGTGTCGGTGATGACTTCATAACCGGGTACGTCCGCCGGCAGCACGGCTCCGGTGAATTTGATCGGCATGTGCTGACGTCTGCCCGTGGCCATACCGCCGATGGTGAAGACTTCCATGGACAGCTCGGCAGGCCCGCCGCCGGCCGGCTCTTCATAATATTGCAGCTTTTCTTTGAACACCTTACTGGCTTTGAATTTCATCAGTGGTTCGCCGGAGTCATCGTCCATCATCGTGATCTGGTTGTGCTCCGTAAAGAAGTCGCCCGCGACGCGGTACGCGCCCACGGCAAACGGCACCGATTCGAGTCGGATGCGTGGCCCGAGGGGGCCCAGTCCGTCCACGTCGATCTCGAGCCAGAGTTCGATCACGGAATCGGGATCGTTCGGATTGACCAGATCGTCCACGGTCAGCGAGCCGTCGCCTCCCATTTCCACCGTGTACAGGCCTTCTGCGGAGACCGACACGGTCCTGACGACCTCTTTCACCTTGGACCCGACCACCGGTTCGTCCCAAAGGCTCAGCGTCATGGTGTGGGTTCCAGACGCCGGGCTGCCGTCGGTGTTGAGCAGCCTGCCGTGATGGCGCAGGCGCTCGGGCACTCTCATACCCCACGTCTCAGTGGCTGACACTGTGATCAGGATAAGGGCCAGTGTGAAGAGGATGCGTGGTGCCTTCATTATCGTAGCTCCGATCAGGTGAGGTTCGTCGTGGTGTAGAGGCGTTGCTGTCGTAACATGTTGTCTTGCACTGGATTAGGCTACGCGAGCGACAAGCGGGATGATAAGGCGCTCGGATCGACCCGTAAACTACTGTGAACTCTGAATTCGGAATGCTCCGGCGCACGGCCGCCTCACAGGGGACAGGCCGACCACACGTATGAATTGATTACGATTTGGAAGCTAACCTGTTGGCAGGATTCGTCAAGCCCGAATCATCGGTCCGGGCCCGGCAGTCCTCGGTCTACTCGTACCGCAGAGCCTCGATCGGGTCCAGGCGTGAGGCGCGCCAGGCAGGGTACATGCCGGCCAGCAATCCGGTGCCGATGGACACGGCCAAGCCGACCATGGTCCAGAGGGGTGAGAGCTGGTACTTCCAATCCAGCGCGCTGGTGACGATGAGCCCGACCACGGCGCCCATCACGATGCCTACCACGCCTCCCATCCCGGTCAGCGTGACGGCCTCGACCAGAAACTGGAATAGCACGGCACGTCGCCGGGCACCGAGGGCCTTGCGGATGCCGATCTCGCGGGTCCGTTGTGTCACCGCCACCAGCATGATGTTCATCACGCCGACCACGCCCACCAGCAGGCCCACCAGGGCGACGGCCGTGGCGCCCATCTGCACTTTGCTGGTGATGCCGGCCACTTCATCCTTGAAACGATCCTGGGTGAGAAAGCCGAAGTTGTTCTCTTCCTCGGGTCGAACGCGCCTTACACGGCGGAGCACATTGGTGACTTCGTCCAGGGCGTCGGCAAAGAGCTGCCGGCTCACGGCGCTGGCAAACAGGATGACGCGCTCCTCCTTGGGGTAAAGCCGTTCGAAGGTGGTCATCGGAATGAAGATGAAGTCGTTCTCGCTGATGCCGAAGAGATCTTCGACGCGTTCCTGTACGCCCACGACCTGGAACTTCCAGCCGTTGATGCGGATCTCCTTGCCCACGGCCTCGGCGTGGTGGTCGAAGAGGGCATCGGCCACCTCAGGGCCGATCACGCAGACCATCGCCTTGCGAGACATGTCCGTGTGATCGATGAAGCGACCATACGTGACGTCGCGATCGGTCACGTCGGCCAGTTCGGGCCAGCAACCCCGGAAGTCATCGGGATTGCGGATCGATTTGTTCTCGTATTTGGCAATGTTGTTGTACGCGCGCTTCTGTGGAGATACCGCCTTGATCAGCCTGCACCGGTCCTGAATGGCGTAGGCCTCCTTCATGGTGATGTTCGGTCGGCGGCGCTGTTCCGGAGTGAGATTGTCGAAGTCGGTGCCCGGTGCCCACTTGGTGACGTAGATCACGTTGCTGCCGATACGTTCGATGGATGTTTCGGCGTATTCGTTGAATCCGTCCATGATCGTGTTGACGAGGATGACCGCACCCACACCGATCATGACACCGATGATCGTCATCACGCTGCGGAATTTGTTGGCACGCACGGCATTCAGAGCCTGGCGCATGCCCTCTTTGACTTCGGCCCAGGTGTATTGCGCCTTACTCATATCCCAGGGCCTCCACCGGATCGAGGCGTGCGGCGCGGGTGGCCGGGTAGATGCCGAAGAACAGGCCGACTCCGGACGATATGCCCACCCCCAGTACGATCGCCATCGTCGTGGGTGCGACCTGTATGTCCATCCACGAACTGAGCATGGATTGACCGGCCCAGATGCCCAGTCCAATGCCGATGAGGCCGCCCATCACCGAGAGGATGAGCGATTCGTACAGGAACTGGGTCATGATGTGTGCGCGGCGTGCGCCCAGCGCCTTGCGGATGCCGATTTCCCGGATGCGTTCGGTCACCGAGATCATCATGATGTTCATGATCACGATGCCGCCCACCACGATGGAGAGAAGAGGCAGCGACACCATGATCACGCGAAACCCCCGCGTGATGTCGTTGATGAAGCTCATGATCGCGTCCGGCGTCATGATCGTGAAGTCATCGTCCTCTTCGTACGTGACGCGCCGCGCGGAGCGCAGCACCACGCGCACCTGGTCCATGGCGGACTGGCGCCGCTCCAGGCTCACGGCACTGATGATCAGATTCACCGGGTTGCCGGGCTGCCGATAGATCTTCTGGTGCGTGGATAGCGGAATGATTACGAACTCGTCCAGCTCCTCGCCGAGCATCCCCCCCTGGCGTTCGGCTACCCCGACCACGGTGTATTCGCGCGAACCGATCCAGATTCGTTCACCGAGAGCCTCGCGCTCGCCGAATAGCCGTTCTCGCACCAGGTCTCCGATCAGAGCCACCTGCCGACGGCGCCGATCATCTTCCCAACTCGGGGAGCGTCCGATGGCTACATCCAGGGCCTGTGCCTCCATTACGGTGGGCGTCTGGCCGTAGATCTGCACCCAGCGCATGCGGGTTCGGCCGTACTTGAGATGGTCCGAGGAATAACCCTCTGCGCCCACGTACTCGCAGTCGGGGCACCCCTCCTCGATCGGTTCGATCAGACCGCGCGTGAGTTTCTTGCGCCGCATGCGTTCCAGGTACTCGGTCATGGTCATGCCGACGCCGAAGCGTGTGACGATGAACGAGTGCGGTCCCAGTGTGGAAAGGGCGTCCTCGATGCTGTTCTGCATGCCCTCCACGGTGGAGACGATCGTGATGACGGAGGTCACGCCCATCACCATACCCAGCAATGTCAGAAAAGAGCGCAACCGGTTGGCCCACAGGGCCGCGATGGATTCCTTGAGGATTCCCAGGAGAATCATACCGTCGTTCTTCTCGCCAGCACTTGGACCGGATCAGGACTCTTCGGAGCCCATGTCCTCAAGTGAGCTTTCTTCGATCTGAACCGCTTCGCCGTCGGAGAGGCTGCGCAGGGTCTGGAAGGAACCGGATATCACGGTGTCGCCCGGGACGATCCCCGTGAGCGCCACGATACTCTGCTCGTCGGCGATGCCCGTGGTCACTTCAACGAAGTGGGCCTTGCCGTCGCGACATACGAAGACGCCGGTCTTCTTCTCCTTCTTGCTCTTCTTCCGTTTGCCACCGGTCTCGCCGGTGGTGTCGGCCTGCGCCGGGGTCGGTTCCGGCTCCGCGGCCACGACTTCGTCGGAGTCCGGCTTGGACTGCTCCGCGGACCGGACGGAGTCCAGATCGATCTTGCGCGTGACCACGGCGGCGTAAGGTATGAGCAGGGCTTCGTCTTCACGGGACGTAGTGATGTCCACCGTGGCGGACATGCCGGGGCGCATCGGCAGACCCGAATCGGCGAACCGCACCTTTACACGGAAACTGGTGGTGTAGTCTTCCGTGCCTTCGCCCAGCACGCGCGCCGAGTTGCCGATCTCCACCACACGGCCCTCAAACGTCGTATCGTGAAAGGCATCGACTCGGATGTCCGCGGCCTGGTCGAAGTAGACCTTGGAAATCTCGGTCTCGTCCACGTCGACTTCGACTTCGAACACCGACAGATCCGCGATGGTGAGTAGCGTCTTGCCCTGGGTAAAGGCGGTCTGGGCCTGTGCGATCTCGCCCACTTCGGCGCCCAGGTAGGTCACGACACCGGCCATGGGTGCCACGATGCGCGTCTTGCGCAGGTTGTCCCGGGCTTTCTCCAGTCGCGCTGCGGCCGTGTTGACCTGGGCACGCATGGCCTCCCACGTCGCCATGGAGCCATCGAGCGCGAACCGGGAGTTGGTGTACTCGGTCTCGGAAGCCAGGCCTTGCTTGTGCAGGGCGGACTGTCGCTCGTACGCCAGCTTGTCGCGCTCGTAGCCGGCGCGCGCGGCTTTCGCGCGGGCCGTGAGTTCCTCCATGGAGTATCGCGCCTGGGCCTCGTCCGTCCTTAACTGAACGGTGTCGAGCAGCAGCAAGGCATCGCCCCGTGCCACCGGATCACCTTCGCGCACGTAGGTGTCGATGATTTGTGCAGAGACTTCCGACGTGATGGCTACCCGCGTTTGCGGTTCGACGCGGCCCGAGGCCGATACGACTTCGGCGATCTCGTCGAGGTATGCGAGCTCCGCCTGAACGGTGGTGATGTCATCGTCGGAGCCCGACAGGGCGCCGAGGGCTACGAGGGCGAGTACGACGGCTACCGCTCCACCGATATAGACTTTCCTGCTTCGCCATTTCATGCGTTCTGGTTTCCTCTCCGGGCAGGGCATCCTCGCACGCACCACACCTCGCACCCTGCTGGGACGGGTAGTGCAGGCGATCAGGACTGCGGACGTTGCTCCCAACGGACATAGCGGACGACCTCTGGGGTCTGGTGCTAT
>JAUVRN010000452.1 GCA_030597645.1 Candidatus Zixiibacteriota bacterium | reverse complement strand
GGTCGGCGCCGAATGACAGGATATCCCGCAGTCTGTCGGCGGGCTCGATGCGATGGTCCGAGGAGAGGACGAGCATCACGCCGTCCGGATCACGCTGCCCGATCTCGGCTGCAGCCAGACCGATGGCCATGCAGGTGTTGCGGCCGCATGGTTCGGTGAGGATTTGGTCGGGACCCAGTTCGGGCACGACGCGGCGAATCGGATCGGCCAAATGATCCCCGGTGACGATGTATGTGCGCTCCAGCGGCACCAGACTGGTGATTCGATCCAGCGTCTCCACGAGCAACGGTCGCTCGGAGTTGAGAGCCAGAAGCTGCTTGGGACGATCGCCGCGAGACAGCGGCCAGAACCGTTCGCCGCGGCCGCCCGCCATTATGACGGTGTGAAGCATTGCGTCACGAAAAAACAGGCGCAGGAAGAGGCGGTCAAGCCGCCTCTTCCTCGATCTGTTTGAGCGTAAAGTGCTCCCGGCGAAGGTAGTACAGGCCTACCAGCGTCACCGGCAGGTAGTTACCCAGGTGAAGGACCAGCGAGAATGACAGCCCGATGGAGGCGGGAATGCCGAACAGGCGCAGGGCCTGGATCGTGAAAAACTGAAAAGTGCCCACAAACCCCGGAGCCGCCGGCAGCATCACCCCCAGCGATACGATCACGAGTACGACGAAAGGTGCGAACCAGGGTACGCTCAGATCGAATGCTAGGAAGATGAAATAATTGGAGCCTCCGACGACGATCCAGATGGCCAGCGACCAGAGCGTGATCGCCGCGAGGCTGCGCCAGTCCTCGAACACGCCCAGCCCACCGACAAACCGGTCGACTACCTGCAACACCTTCTCCTGGTAGCGATCCGGGAGAAACGAGGTGAAGCGCTCCACCAGGCGACGCGCCCAGTGTGTACGCAGCTTGAGCATGGCCAGAAACCCCACGGCGGCTCCATTGATGCCCGGGGCCACGTAGGCCGCCCGGGCGAGGGCCGGATTGTCGGCGATGATCATCGGCGTAAACGCCAGCAGCAGCCCCGAGAAGAGCAACAGGGAGAGGGCGTCGAAGACGCGTTCGATGACGATCGTGGCGAAGGCCGCCGAACGGCTGATGCCCTCCTTTTGAGAGAGCGAAAACGGCCGGGCGATCTCGCCCAGTCGCAACGGCAGCACGTTGTTGACCATGAAACCGATCATGGTCGAGGCAAACAGCGAGTGCAGGCCGATGTCCGGCTTGATCGCCCGCGTCATGTAGCGCCACCGGACGGCCCGCATCCACATGCTCAGGAGAATACACAGCCCGTTGGGAATGATGTACACGTAGTGCGCGCCCCGCAGCGCCGCCTGAACCGCCTCCCAGTCGACGTTGCGCAGGGCCAGGTAGAGCGCCACGGCGCTGATGAGCAGACCGAGAAGTGCTTTGCGTTTCAAGTTCGTGTTCCCTGCGGTGTGCCTGCGATGACCCGATCAATCAGTTCGCCGAGACGAGCCGCAGCCGTATCCCAGTCGAACTGTGCCGCCCACTGGCGGCCACCCGACTCGTATTTTTCGCGCAGCGGCGGGTCGGACAATATGGCCTCCAGATCCCCCTCGAGTCGAGCAATGTCTCCATGCGGATAGAGTCGGCCGGTTACGTCGTGTCGGACGGAGTCGCGCAGGCCCGGCACATCGGCGGCCACCACTGCCGTACCGCAGGCATTGGCCTCGATATTGGTGAGTCCCCAGCCCTCCTTGAGAGACGGGCAGACGGCGACCCAGGCCCGCCGCAGGTCGTCTAGCTTGTCGGCCTGAGAGCTGAACCCGGTAAACCGCACCCGCTCCGATAGCCCCAGCCGCTCTACCTGCCGCTCCAGGTGCAGCCGGTAATCGCCGTCTCCCACGATGACCAGGCGGGACGCTCTGCCACCGCGCGGAAGGCGTGCAAACGCGTCGATCAAGTGATGTACACACTTGTATTTCTTGAGCCGACCGAGATAGAGCACCAGCGGTTCCTCGGATTTGGGCACGTCCGGATCCACCGTGTAGCTGTCGCGATCGATTCCGCAGTGTATGACCTCCACCTGCTCCGACGTGAAACCGCGAGACCGTAGATCGTCCCGTGTGCTCTCCGAAATCACGCAGAACGGGATGCGCCGGTAGGCCCATCGTAACGGGAACTCACTCACATAGATGTAGCTGGCCAGGACAAAATTGATTTCGTGAAACACGGTGGTCGCAAACATGTGGGGTACGATGGCCAGCACGGGTACCGATATGTAACACGGCGTGTAAAACGGGATCTTGTTGATATCCTCGATGACCAAGTCCATGGGCTCCTGCTTCAGCAGTCCCCGTACGAGCGTTGGGACGCGCCAGTTGAAGTCGAACCGCCCCCCCCGCCTGATGATCCGCACGCCTTCCCAGCGGGTTTCGGGCTCGCCCCCGTCGAAGTTGGAGCAGAGCAGTGTGACGTCGAATCCCGTAGCCACCAGGCGCTTGAGGTTTTCCTGGAGGTGTACCTCCGCTCCGCCCGCAAGCGGGTTCTCCAGATCCTGCCAGTTGATGACGAGCAACCGTCCCCGGCCCGCAGACGTCATGGACCTTCCTGCTCCCCAGGGGCCGCACCGGCTTGCGATTGCAGGTGCTGGACCTCCGCCCGCAGTATCGGGCCCAGCGTATCCGTGG
>JAUVRN010000109.1 GCA_030597645.1 Candidatus Zixiibacteriota bacterium | reverse complement strand
TGCGCGATGCCTTCGATCTCCGCGACTTCCATTATGTGCTGCTCGAAGAGGGGGCCCTGCCCCTCGATCTGCTCGAAGTCAAGATGGACCGGTGGCTGCGCGCCCAGATCCGTGCAGCGGGTGGCCGGCGCAGAAGGTAGAGTGAATCAGTCCGAGGCCGCCACGTCGACCAGGGCCTGGCCGCTCAGTCGGCACAGTTCCCACTCCTTCATCACGTCTGCGCCGAGAGAACGATAGAATTCCTTGGCGGGTTCATTCCAGTCGAGCACCATCCAGTCCATGCGCCCGCACTCCTGCGATACCGCCTCGCGCGCCAGAGCCACCAGCAGCGCCTTGCCGTACCCGCCACCGCGCTTGTCCGGATAGACGAACAGGTCCTCCAGGTACAGCGTGGGCCGCGCCGCGAAAGTGCTGAATTGATAAAAGTAGAGCGCGAATCCCACCGGCATGCCCTCTTCGAAGGCCAGCAGGCACTCGAAGTGCGGCCGTTCGCCCCAGCCGTACGTGCGGATTCGTTCCTCGCCCTCGGAATCCGGCCCCTCGAGCTTTTCATACTCAGCCAGAGCGTGAATGAATCGGATGACCAGGTCGGCGTCTTCGGGCCCGGCTCTGCGGATGTGGAGATCGGACACTAAAACCAGTCGTCTATATAGGTGGCATAACGCGGAAAGGCGCGCGACAGCACAGCGACCTGCTCCGGCGTGGCCTGCAGGGTACCCGCATCCACGAGGTCCTCCACGGAACGGTATCCCATGTACATCTGCGACAGCGTCTGAATCGACACGCGGGCAGCGCCCTTCGCGGTGTTCGTCGACTCCACCGACACGCCGCCGCCTGCCCAGTCGAGTCGCCACGCACCTCCGATCCAGGGCGCCGTAACGTCGGCATCGACTTCGATCACTACCGACTCGTTCAGATCCGAATCGTAGGTCAGTCGCTCCAGCGCACCTTTGATGTCGATGACTTTGGTCATCATCTTGGGTTCAAGCTTGGCCTCGAACATCGGATCCGCAAACAGGTCCACGATTTGCGTGTCGGGAGGCACGTCCATGCGAATGAACTTGGCATGCTCACGGAAGCCGTGCAGGAAACGGAATATCGCCTGCTGCGTCTCGCCGTCGGTCCACACCGCCTGAATAACCCGGTAGTGACTCGGCTCGGATGCACCTTCTGCCTGGGCGAAGCGGCCAATGATGAGGCCGCACGGTGCGTGATCACGTTCCACCAGATACGCTTTGCGCGGGACATCCGGGTGTTCGCGATAGCGCCTGCGCCAGTACTGCTCATCACGGCATACCGGTCCGTTGTACCGTTGACCGTAGCGGCTGCTGAGCATCTCGAACGACTGCCACTCGGCCGGTCCGTCCACTTCCCGAACCGTGCAGGATGAGGATGGAAAGCGTCCTACCTTGGGCGGTTCGAACTTGAGACGAAGCACGTCAAAGGTGTGGGCCCATCCGAGATCCTGGTAGTACGACCACTTAAACGGCGCCAGCACGGATACCGGGCGGCCTTCGGTTCGCATGATCTCCTGCAGCCGGCCGATCAGGTGACGCACCAGTCCGAGGTTGCGGTACTCCGGGTAGGTGGCCACCGCGGCCACACCGGCCATCGGCACCAGCACGTCCCGGACCCGCATCTCGTAGGCCCAGTACCACATACCGCAGGCCAGGTGGTCCCCGTCCCAAGCGCCCAGCGAATGCGGAAAATCGGAAGCCTCGGTAAAATACCTCTGACGCCCCGATTCAGGCATGTGGAACGCGAACTTAATCAGATCGATGTACTGATCGCGTGTTCCTGCGTCAAGAGGCTCTATACGAAATCGTGAGTAATCCATGTCGACCCGTCATCCGAAACGTTAACTAATTGGTCAAGTGCTGGTCGCCCAGTGAGAATCGGGCTTGCGATTGACCGAAGTCCGGTTATGTTTCGGTGTTACCGTACAGAAGCACATTTGCGTGGACGCCCGTCCCGCGCAATAGGTTTCGGCTTGCTCTGCGGCGCCTCCCCGTACTCGCCGCCGGTTTGCAGGATACGCACCCGTCAAACAAGCAACATGAGGATGAGGTCGATGATGAGAAGTGCTGTCAGAGTGTTGGCGAGTGCCGTCGTATGCAGCGCCCTTGGATGGTCAGGACCAACACCCGTGTCAGCCCAGGGATCGTATTACCTGGACTTCGTGGGCTCGATGAACGCGCCTGCCGGTAACGGGTCGGACTGCTGGGGCTGGACGGGCCCGGGTGGCGAAGAATATGCCATTATGGGCTATCGCGACGGGATCATGATCGTCCAGACGGCGCCTGTGTTCCAGCAAGTGGACCTGAAGCCCGGGCCGACGGGCAGCGGCGGATACATCTGGCGGGACTTCAAGACGTATGGGAACTACATGTACTCGGTCAGTGAAGCGTCCGGCGGCCTGTCCGGCATCTCGGTCTACGACATGACCTACCTGCCCGACAGTGCCCGCTACGTGGGGTCGTTTTCCACCAACGGCGGGTCCGCATACACCTCGCACAGCATCAATATTGACGAGGCCAAGGGCTTCGCGTACGTGGAAGGCTCAGGCGGCTCACAGGGAACACGGATTCTCAGCCTCGCCAACCCGGAGAACCCGGCCTTCGTGGGGGCCATCCCCAGTCCTGCGGGCTCCATCCACGATGTCTATGCCCACAAGGATACCGTGTATGTCGCCGAGGGTTCGGCACACTCGTGGTCCATCTGGGACGCGACCAACAAGAACAGCCCCCAGATGCTGGTTCGCATATCGATTCCGTCGTCGGGATACGTTCACAATATCTGGCCTTCGGCGGACGGCAATTACTGCGTGACCACCGAAGAGACAGCGACCACAACGGTGAAAGTCTGGGACATATCGGACTACGGCAATGTTCAGCTGGTCGGCCAGTACCTGGCGCCCAACGGCATGTGTCACAACGCGCACTGGATGGGTGATTTCCACGTGAACAGCCACTACGAATCGGGTATCCAGCTTGTGGACGTGTCCGATCCGACCAACCCGGTGGAGTGGGACCGCGTGGACATCTGGCCGGCGGACGACGGCACCAGCTACAACGGTACCTGGGGTGCGTATCCGTTCACGCAGAACGGCCACATCTACGCCAGCAATACCGATGGCAAGCTCTGGGTCTTCGCGATCATCAACGACTGCCCGACGGCCGGCACCACGGCGCCGCTCGATCCAGCGGATGGCGCCGAGTACGTCAACCAGCCGCACACGTTCACCTGGGATGACGTGGGCGCCGACTCCTACGATCTCCAGGTGGATGAGGACCCGGCATTTGGCTCACAGGATATCGATGCGAACGTCGCCGTGCCCCAGTATGACGTCAGCGGGCTACCGCTGGAGGCTTCGTGCTACTGGCGTGTCCGTTCCGTCAACTCGTGCGGAGCCAGCGACTGGAGTGCCCCCCGGGTGTTCACAACAGGCTGCATCGTGGCCACCACGGGCGACGTCAACGTCGACGGTGTGGTCAATTCGACCGACATCATCAACCTGGTGGATTACGTATTCAAGTCGGGTGCAGCTCCCCAGCCGGTGGAAGCCGCCGGGGACGTCAACTGCAGCACTGACGTCAACTCCACCGACGTGATTTCAATGGTCAACTACGTCTTCAAGGGCGGCACGCCTCCCTGCAACGTCTGCTCGATCCTCTGATCGTCGCGCAGTCAGTATCTCTATAGAAAGGGCGAGGCCTCGCAACCTCGCCCTTCTTGCTTTGTGACGTTGCGGATCGGATCTACTTGGTCCGGCCCTCTTCGCCGCCCAGCACCGCCTGTGCGGCAGCCAGGCGCGCCACGGGTACGCGATACGGTGAACAGCTCACATACTCCAGCCCGATCTCGTTGAAGAAGTAGATCGACTTGGGGTCGCCACCGTGTTCGCCGCAGATGCCCACTTTGATGCCGGGCTTGGCCTTGCGACCCTTCTCCACGGCCATCCGAACCACCTCGCCCACACCGGCGCGATCGATCGACACGAACGGATCCTCGGGATAAATGCCCAGCTCCTGGTAGCGTCCGAGGAACTTGCCGGCATCGTCCCGGGAGACGCCCAGGCCCATTTGCGTGAGGTCGTTTGTGCCGAAGCTGAAGAAATCGGCCTCGAGGGCGATCTCGTCAGCCGTGATGCACGCGCGCGGTACCTCGATCATGGTGCCGATGAGGTACGGCACCTCGACCTTCTTCTTGCGCATGACCTCTTCGGCGATGGTCTGGGCTATCTCCTTCTGGTGAAGGAACTCCTTCACGTGGCCCACCAGCGGGATCATGATCTCGGGCTGCACGGCGCCCTTCTTTTCGTTCTTCTGCACGTCACAGGCCGCCGTGATGATGGCCTTGACCTGCATCTGCGTGATCTCCGGCAGGGTGATGCCGAGGCGGCAGCCCCGGTGTCCCAGCATCGGATTGAACTCCGACAGGTCGTGGACGCGGGCCAGGATCTTTTCCTTCTCCTCGATCAGTTCCGGATCAGCGGACGTGGAGCGGAGAGCCGCCAATTCCGCTTCGACCTCGTGCCGCTTGGGCAGGAACTCGTGCAGAGGCGGATCGAGCGTGCGAATGGTGACGGGCTTGCCGAGCATGGCCTGAAAGATGCCCTTGAAGTCCTCGCGCTGATACTTGAAGAGCTTCTGCAGGGCGCTTTCGCGCTCGACGATGTTGTCGGCCATGATCAGCTGCTGCACGAACGGCAGGCGTTCGCGCGCGAAGAACATGTGCTCCGTGCGACAGAGCCCGATGCCTTCGGCACCGAATTCGACGGCCAGAGACGCATCGCCGGGCGTATCCGCATTGGTGCGCACCTTGAGACGACGGTACTGATCGGCCCACTTCATGAACTCCCTGAACTCACTCGACAGAGACGGCGGGATCGTCTTGACCGCGCCCTCGATCACTTCACCGGAGAACCCATCGAGTGAGATGATGTCTCGCTCCTTGATCACGGTGCTGCCCACCTTGAACTGCTTGCGGTCTTCGCGCACCTTGATCGCCTCGGCTCCCGCGATACAGCATTTACCCATGCCGCGGGCCACTACGGCCGCGTGCGATGTCATACCGCCGCGCGCCGTGAGAATGCCTGCGGCCACTTCCATGCCGTGGATGTCGTCGGGATTGGTCTCCTCGCGAACCAGGATGACCTTTTCTCCGGCCTGTGCCAGCATGACCGCATCATCCGCCGTGAATACTACACGCCCGGACGCTGCGCCTGGACTGGCCGCCAGACCCTTGGCCATGACCTTGACCTTGGACTCGGGATCGATGCGATCGTGCAGAAGCTGGTCGAGCTGCGACGGTTCGAGCCGGCGCATGGCCTCTTCCTTGCTGATCAGCTTCTCTTTGACCATGTCGACGGCGATCTTGATCGCCGCCTGTGCCGTGCGCTTGCCGTTGCGCGTCTGGAGCATGAACAACTCGCCGTCCTGGATGGTGAACTCGAAGTCCTGGACGTCGCGGCGATACTTCTCCAGCTTGGTGGTGATGTCCACGAGCTGCTTGTAGACCGCGGGCATCTCCTTCTTGAGCTGGGAAATCGGCTTGGGCGTGCGTACGCCGGCCACCACATCCTCGCCCTGCGCGTTGGTCAGGTACTCACCATAAAACTCCTTGGCGCCGTTGGCGGGATTGCGCGTGAAGCCGACGCCGGTGCCTGACTTGTTGCCGGTATTGCCGAACACCATGGCCTGCACACTGACCGCCGTCCCCAGGTCGCTGGGTATCTCGTTCATCCGCCGGTACGTGATCGCGCGCGGGTTATTCCACGATTTGAACACTGCGTCGCGGGCCATGGATAGCTGCGTCCACGGATCGGTGGGAAATCCACCCGGCGACTTGCGTCGAATGACCGCCTTGAAGTCGCGCACGATCTCCTTGAGATCGGCCGGCGTCAGCGACGTGTCCTGCTGTACCCGCGCCTTGGCTTTGCGCTTGGCGAGCCGCGATTCGAATTCCTCACGTTCGATACCCAGTACGACGGCCCCGAACATCTGGATGAACCGGCGGTAACTGTCGAGCACCATGCGCTCGTTTCCGGTCTTCTTCATCAGCCCTTTGGCTGTCTCGTCGTTGAGCCCGAGATTGAGAATCGTATCCATCATGCCGGGCATGGAAAATTTGGCGCCGGAACGGACGGAAACGAGCAGTGGATTGTCGGGATCACCGAACTTGGCACCCATCAGCTCCTCGACATGCTTGATGGCATTCCGGGTCTCGACATCGAGCCCCTTGGGAGCCTTCATATCGTTGTCGTAGAAGAGATTGCAAACCTCGGTGGTAATGGTGAAGCCGGCCGGTACCGGTACGCCCGCGTTGGTCATCTCCGCGAGGCCGGCGCCTTTGCCGCCGAGGAGGTCGCGCATCTCGCCCGTACCCTCCGCTTTGCCTCCCCCGAACAGGTAGATCATCTTGTCGGATGATGCCGTCCTGGTCGTGCGACGTGTTGCCGTCGTTTTGGCAGGCCCTGTCCTCTTGGCAGTGGATGCTCGCTTCCTGGAGCTGCCAGTGGCCCTGGGAAGGACAGTAGTTCTGGTAAACCGGGATCGCCCCGGGCTTTTTTTCTTGGTCTTGGTAGCCATTCTAGTAAACCTCCGCCCCATATTTCCGTCTAACTTGTTGTTAGACAATGATAAAGAAAAAGCCGCCCTCATAATAAAGGGCGGCTATTCTCACACGCAATAGAATTCTGTGTACTACATCGTGAAAAGACGATCACCGCTGATGA
>JAUVRN010000066.1 GCA_030597645.1 Candidatus Zixiibacteriota bacterium | reverse complement strand
GAGGGCGCGCCGGGAGCGCTCGGCGGGCACGATCGAGATTGAGCACCTGGGATGACGCCGCGCCGGGGGTGAGCGCCCCCACACGACCCAGGTCGCTCAGAAGTGCGCCGGCGCGATCCATGCGGCCGTCCGCGAGCAGGGTCACAAGCTGGTGCAGAAAACGGTTGAGGCCCGAGCCTATGCGGATGCGCGTAGCCATCGTAGCCACTCGCGAGTGGTCAGCGGATCGAAGTTCCAGACATCGGCATCGTCCGTTTCGGTATGAGGTTGATCGCAGACGTCCACGACACAGGTTCCGCCGGGCACGGCCTCACGGATGGCACCGATGAGCCGGCTCGGCGCCTCGGCCTGCAGGACAACCAGCCGGGGCTCCACCACATCGTCCAGAACGGAACGCAACAGCTCGATTCGATCCGGGGTCATCGTCTCGGGCGATTCGTCGATGAGACAAACAACCGAACCTCCTTGCGCAGCCTGTCGCGCCGCGACGACTCGGACAAACGTCCGCTTGCCGACCGATGGTGGACCGCAGATGTGCAGACAGCGCGTACCGGGACTGCCGGCATGGTCGACCATGAACCCATCCCATCGGACCGTGCAGTTTCTTCTCTCGAGTGCCATCGGCGGCGTGTGCCACCGCTCCCATTCGGGAAGCACTCGCTCGAAAGAGCGTGTGAGCCTCCGCAGTCGCATCAGCGCTTCGCCGGCACCGGCGAGCAATTCGAGCTCGTAGTCCGAACGCAACTCTTCCGAAAAAACGCGGAGACTCCTCGACCAGCCGCATTCGTCCTGAGCGTCCTTCATCAGGGCGCCCAGCAACCCACCCAGGGCCCTGAGATCCGAGCGTGCGGTCTGTGTCGCCCCGGATTGCGGCAAGTCCGGGTTCCAGCCAGGCACGTAGGTCATGCCCGCAGAAAGACGAGCGGTGGCCCAGGTGTACTCGAGATCGAGGAGGTGTACGCGTTGATCCGAACTACGCACCACCAGGTTCTGGGGCCGGATATCTCCATGCACGACGCCCGAACGGTGCAATCCGTCCAGGGCCTCGAGGGCGGAATGCACGACCTGCCACCGGCCCCGGGCATCCAGACGCGGGAAGGCCTCATCCAGCGTCGCCCCGTCGATCCGATCGTAGGTCAGATAAGCCTGATCCCGACCGATCCGCCGAAACTCCAGAGGCCGAGTGAACCGCCCGGTAAGCAGTCTACTGAGCAAGAGCCACTCGCGCGTGAGCGCCCCGGTCTCGCGACGGGACCGTGACCACTTGAGCATGACGGACCGACCGCGCAGGAGATCGGTCGCCGTGAAGATACGGCTGCTGCCCGGAATCGCCTGGGCGGCCTTCAGGTGTGGGGGCAGCCGGAGCCCGCCCTTCGAGTCAGGAGAGTTCACGCCGAGGGTGTCGTTTCGAGTCAGGAGAGTTCATGCAGAAGGTATCGTAACGACCCCGCGCGTCGAAGCCAACGGTCCAGTGAACCGCCGCGCCGAATGCGGCTTTGAGATCGGTCGAAAAACCTCCCAAAAAGGTTTGCCGCGGGGTGATTTTGTGTATATTCCGCTTCTATTTGACCGGTCGGTAAGTTGGTATCCGGGCCGTTTTGGTGGCCGGAACCGCATGCCGACCCGAAGAGAATAACCGACACTCTTGATGTGTACTACGGGGCCTGACCGCTCCGGATGGAATACATGAATACTCCCGACGGCGGCGACGGCACGTCCGAACCGCTCTCCGATCAGGCGGCCGCAACCGGTCAGCCCGGCAACACCGAACTGGCTGCCGCGACACTCTGTCACGAATCCATAGCCCGTATCTACGTCACCGAACCGGTTACGGTTCCGTCCGACCGCCCGATCGGCCAGGTCGTCGATCTCATGCAGCGACGGCACGCCGGCGCCGTGATCGTGGTCAAAGACCAGCGCCTCGTCGGTGTGTTTACGGAACATGACGTCGTGACCCACCTCCTGGTGAACTCGGTGTCCGAGGATACCCCGATCGGCCAGCTCATCGCCCGCGAACCGGTCTATGTGTTGGCCGATGACGATGTCGGAAAAGCCGTCGGACTCATGGCGAAGCACTGCGTCCGCCACCTGCCGGTCTGCGACGGGGACATGAACGTCATCGGTATTCTGTCCGTACGTCACCTCATCGATTGTCTTGCCGAACACTACCCCGCGGAAGTGTTTAATCGGCCTCCGCGCGGCGGGTTGCTCCCGTCCGCGCCGGAAGGCGGCTAGAAAGGCGTCCTCTCACACATGGCCGACACCAAGGAAGTCACAACACCGATAAAAGAAGTCGACCGCGTGACCATTCGGTTTGCGGGCGACTCGGGCGACGGCATTCAGCTGTCCGGATCGCAGTTCACCCTGGCCACGGCTCGACTCGGCAACGATCTCTCCACGCTGCCCGATTTTCCGGCCGAGATTCGCGCTCCTGCAGGCACGCTGCCCGGCGTATCGAGTTTTCAGATCAGTTTCAGCGAGAACCCGATCTTTACACCCGGCGACCAGCCGGACGTGCTCGTGGTCATGAATCCCGCCGCACTCAAGGTCAATCTCAAGGACCTGACCGACGGCGGCATCATCGTGGCCAATGCCAATACGTTCGTACCCGCCAATTTCAAGAAGGCAGGCTACGACTCCAATCCGCTCGAGGACGGCTCACTCAAGGCCTACCGCGTGATCCCGTTGCCGATTACCGAGCTCAATGCCCGGGCCCTGGCCGACGCGCCGCTGACCAAGAAGGAGATAGACCGCAGCAAGAATTTCTTCGCCCTGGGCGTGGTGTACTGGCTCTTCGACCGGCCCGTAGAGTCGACGGTGGAGTGGGTGCAGGACAAGTTCAAGAGGCGACCGGAGATTGCGAAAGCGAACGTCACGTCGCTGAAGACCGGATACAACTACGCCCTCACCACCGAGGTGTTCACGAGCCACTACCGGGTCCGCAAAGCGGACATGGAGCCGGGCGAGTACCGCAACATCACCGGCACGGAAGCCACGGCGCTGGGCCTGGTGGCTGCCGCGCGGCTGGCCGACAAGCCGTTGTTCTACGGCAGTTATCCGATCACGCCGGCTTCGGATATTCTCCACGAGCTGGCCAAGTTCAAACAGTTCGACGTGCGCACGTTTCAAGCTGAGGACGAGATCGCCGCGGTCTGTGCGACCATTGGAGCTTCGTACGCGGGTGCCGTCGCCATTACCGGCACCTCGGGGCCGGGTCTGGCGCTCAAAGCCGAAGCGATCGGGCTGGCCGTGATGACCGAGCTGCCGATCGTGATCATCAATGTTCAGCGCGCGGGACCCAGCACCGGCATGCCCACCAAGACGGAACAGGGTGACCTGGCCATGGCATTCAACGGCCGACACGGCGAATCCCCGGTGGCCATCCTGGCCGCCTCCTCGCCCTCGGACTGTTTCACCATGGCCATGGAAGCCGTGCGTATCGCGGTGCAACACATGACGCCCCTGATCCTCCTGACGGACGGATACCTCGTCAACGGCGCCGAGCCCTGGCGTTTGCCGGATGTCGAGGAGCTCAGCCGTATCCGCATCACGCAAGACGCCGACCCGGAGACATTTCAGCCTTACGGCCGCGACCCCGAGACGCTGGCGCGCCCCTGGGTGACGCCGGGCCATCCCGGCCTGGAGCACCGCATAGGCGGGCTCGAAAAGGCGGAGGGCAGCGGCGTGGTCAGCCACGATCCGCTCAATCACGAGCGCATGGTCGGACTGCGAGCCGAGAAGATCGCAAGAATCGCCCACGACATTCCCGAACTGGAAGTCGAAGGCGAGCGGTCGGGCGACATACTGGTCCTGGGCTGGGGCAGCACATACGGCGCCATCATCTCGGCCTGCCGCCAGATGCGCACCGAGGGTGTACGCGTGTCCAATGCCCAGTTGCGATACCTGAACCCCTTTCCCCGCAACCTCGGCAATATTCTGTCCCGGTTCAAGCTGGTCCTCGTGCCCGAGCTTAACCTGGGCCAGCTCCGCGACATTCTCGCGGCACGCTACCCCGGTAACCGGTACATGGGTTTGAACAAGGTGCAGGGTCAGCCCTTCAAGATCGGCGAGATCCGGGCCAAGCTCGAAGAGATTCTCGAAACCGGAGTTATGGTATAGTTATGGCTACCATCAGTGAAACGACGCCGGCGCCCAGCCTGACACGGCAGGATTTCATCTCGGATCAGGAGGTCCGGTGGTGCCCCGGCTGCGGAGACTACGCCGTCCTGGCGCAGATGCAGAAGATCCTCCCCCAAGTGGGTGTAGCGCGCGAGAACTTCGTGTTCGTCTCGGGCATCGGCTGCTCCAGCCGCTTCCCGTATTACATGAACACGTATGGGTTTCACAGCATTCACGGGCGCGGCACGGCCGTGGCCACGGGTATCAAGTGCGCAAACCCGAACCTGTCCGTATGGGTCGTCACCGGCGACGGCGACGGGCTCTCCATCGGCGGCAACCACATGCTGCACACCCTGCGCCGCAACGTCGATGTCAAGGTGCTGTTGTTCAATAACCGCATCTACGGTCTGACCAAGGGCCAGGCATCACCGACGTCCGAACACGGCAAGCACACCAAGTCGACCCCGGTGGGCTCCATCGAGAATCCCATCAACCCGGTTTCATTCGCCATTTCGGCGGAGGCGACTTTTGTGGCGCGCACCGTGGCGACCGAGACCAAACACATGGCATCCGTCCTCAGGCGGGCGGCCGATCACCGCGGCGCAGCGTTCGTGGAGATCTACCAGAACTGCAACATTTTCAATGACGGTACGTTCGAGGACGTGACGGCGCGGGACGTCAAGTCGGATCGCCTGGTGGTCCTGGAGCACGGCAAGCCGCTGGTATTCGGCAAGAACAGCAATCTGGCCGTGCGCTTGCACAACCTCCACATGGAAGTAGGACCGCTGGACGCACCGAGCAACGGTTCGCACCTGATCGTGCACGATGAGCGGGCATCCGATCCGACCCTTGCGCACATACTGGGCAACATGCGCTGGCCCGACTACCCGGAGTGCATCGGCGTGTTCCGGGACGTGCGTAAACCGACGTACGACGAACTTCTCCTGGGACAGATTGACCAGGCGCAGAGTGCCAAAGGCGCAGGGAGCCTGCAGGATCTAATCCATAGCGGAGACACGTGGACCATTGAGTAACAAACTGATTTGTCCGAGTTGCGGGCATGAGAACCTTCTCGGCGAAGACACGTGCGCCGAGTGCCAGGTCGACCTGCACGAAGAATCCATGCCGTCCCCGCGTGATGTGATCCAGAAACACATCCGCGAGGATCTCATCGAAGTCCTCTGTACGCATCCACCCAATACGGTGTCGCCCGACACGTCGCTGCGCGATGTGCTCAAGATCATGCGCGAGAAGAACATCGCGTCGGTGGTGGTCGGGGCGAAGGTGCCGTTTGACGGTATCTTCACGGAGCGCGACTTCCTGTACAAAGTCGTGGGTAAGGATATCGACCTCGACGACACTACCGTGGGCGAGCTGATGACGCGCGATCCAGCCTGGCTGGTCTGCGATCAGCCCATCGCCGCGGCGTTCAATTGCATGTCCGCCATCGGCGTACGTCACATCCCCGTGGCCCGTGACGGCAAACTGGCCGAGGTCCTCTCCGCGCGCGACCTGGTGCAATATCTGCAGAGCCTCATGCAGAAGTCCGGGCACCGGTCCTAGCCTTTTCGTACCCGCGTCCGAACCTTTCTGGGTTCGACCGGTACACCCACTGCGGAGGGAAGTGGGCTTCATCTGAAGACACCCGCGTAGCGCCTGTGTCTTCGAGGAGGGTGTCATGCGCCACCCTGTCTATTCCCTTCCGTCCCATCCTATCACCTCTGCTGCCCGGTCACTTATCGCAGCAACCATGATTACGGCGGCCGCGAGCGGTTGCTCATCGAGCAGCCGTCTGACTAGCCTGGAAGAAAGCCGGGCGGCCGTCGCAGAGGATTCGAACCTGCCGGTACCGGGCAGCGCCCTCGACCGACTCGTCATCTCATCGGCCCGCATCAAACTGGAGAGCCCGACAGAGGATTCTGTCCATCGGGCCGTCATAAGCCTGGCCCTGACGTACGGAGGCTACGTGGTCTCTTCGACGGATAACAAAACGACCATACGGGTGGCGGCATCGGACTTTGAGGCGATGCTTACCGAGATCGAAGCATGGGGACGCCTCCTGTCCCGTGAGGTGGAGGGACAGGATGTAACCGAAGCCTTCAAGGACCTGACGACGCGCCTGGACAATGCGGAGCGCGCCCGGCAACGCTACCTGGCCCTGCTCGCGAAGACACGAAGTCTCGAAGAGACGCTCAGACTGGAAACCGAGATCAGGCGGCTGACGATGGAGATCGAGTTGTTCAAGGGCCGGCTGAATCAGCTGGAGCACGAGATCAAGTTTGCAACGATCACGGTGGAGACGACGCCCGAACCGTCACAAGGCGGGCCGGGCATTCTCGTGGCCGGAGTGATCGGCATCGCGAAGGGGATCAAGGGCCTGATCTGGCGCTGATGCCGAAAGTACGGCGCACCAGAATTGTCAGGCGCCGATGATGTCGAGGTGTCCGGGCGCCTTAGCGAACCCGCGTTCGGCGGCCCGGCCGAGCAGCGTTTCGAGAGCCCGCCGGCCTTCGTCTCCCAGGTTCAGCGT
Source organism: Candidatus Zixiibacteriota bacterium (assembly GCA_030597645.1). Lineage (GTDB taxonomy): Bacteria > Zixibacteria > MSB-5A5 > JAUVRN01 > JAUVRN01 > JAUVRN01. The sequence continues at coordinate 1,813 of JAUVRN010000066.1, read as the reverse complement.
ATCGTCGTTGACGTACATGCGCACAAACTTCGCGGACGTCGGCATGTCGAGGTGGCGTCCAAAGTCGCGGGCGTACGCGTCGGCACCTTCCGGGTTGGCCAGCGCATATTCGATGGATGCCTTCATCGCGGCGCAGATCTGTTCCGCGGTTTCGCGACCGAGGTCGCGGCGCACCAAATCCAGACCCAGCGGGATCGGTAGTCCTGTATCCCGATCCCAGGCCTCACCAAGATCGACCACCTTGTGGAAACCGGAATCGCCGAATGTCAGCTGGCCGTCGTGGATCACCAGGGCGTAGTCGGCCTGACCCGTCTTCACCGTATTCATCACCTGATCAAACCGTACCACGATCGGCTCGAACTCGGGTAGATAGAGTCGTGCCAGCAGATAGGCTGTCGTCTCCAGCCCGGGTACGGCCAGCCGCTTGCCTTTGATCCGCTCTACGGATTGGGGCTCCAGGGAGACGACCACAGGACCGTAGCCGCGGCCTACGGACGCACCTACGTTCATGATGTAATACTTGTCGGCGATCGTCGGATACGCGGCGGCGCTGACGGCCGTCACCTCCAGTTCGCCGGTACGCGCGAGTTCGTTGAGCTCCTGTATGTCCTTGAGGACGTGAACGACCCGATACCCGGGGATGGTCACGGCTTCCTGCTGGAAGCCGTAAAACATAAAGGCATCATCCGGGTCGGGCGTATGCCCCACCCGCAAAGTTCTGATGGAATCGGCTGTCTGGCTCTGGTCCTGGGTAGTCACGGAGTCGCTCATAAGTACTGCTTCGTTCTACCGGGATGAACCCGGCGTCCTGGATGATCTGTACCACCTCGGGGGTGGTGGTTTCGTTTACCCACTGTGCGTTCTTGAGCACGTTCTCTTCGATCAGCGTACCGCCGAAGTCGTCGGCTCCGTAGTGCAGGGATAGCTGGCCGGTCTTCTTGCCCTCGGAGAACCAGGATCCCTGGATGTGGTCGAAATTGTCCAGGTACAGCCTGGACAATGCCAGGATGCGCAGATACGCGCCAGCTCCCGCCTGTTTCTTGACGGTCGCCGACAGGGGCGTGTCACCGAGCTTGAAACTCCACGGGATAAAGGCGAAAAAACCGCCGGTCTGATCCTGGAGAACGCGGATCCGGTCGAGGTGCTCGACCTTCTCGGCATCCGTCTCGAGATGGCCATACATCATGGTGGCCGTGGTCGTGAATCCGATGCGATGTGCCTGCCGGTGTACGTCGATCCACTCGTCGGGGGTGCCCTTCTTGACGCTGATGGTGCGCCGCACTCGATCCGTGAGGATCTCCGCACCGCCGCCGGGCAGGGTGCGCAGTCCGGCATCCCAGAAGACCTGTAGTATCTCGGCAATCGACTTGTTCGTGTAGGTTGCGATGGCGCGTATCTCCGGCGCACTGAACAGATGCAGGTCCACCTGTGGGTGCTGTTCGTGCAGATGTGAGATCATGCGCAGGTAGTAGTCGAGATCGAGATCGGGATTATGTCCGCCCTGGATCAGGACCCGGGTCGCACCCAGGGACGCCGCTCGGCCCACCTTCTCGCTGAGCTCTTCTGCGGTCAGCGTATACGCACCCGCATCACCGGGCCGCCTGTAGAATGCACAAAACGTACAGTCGGTATCGCAGACATTGGTGTAATTGGGATTGCTGTCGACGACGAAGGTGACTTCCGGCTTTGGAAAGCGGCGGAACCGCTCCGCGTGGGCCCAGGCCCCGAGCTGCACCAGGTCGGCTTCGGTCAGCAGCTTCAGACCGTCGTCCAGCGTCAGGCGCTGCCGGCGCTCGATCTTGCCTGCAATCAG
>JAUVRN010000445.1 GCA_030597645.1 Candidatus Zixiibacteriota bacterium | reverse complement strand
CGCGGTGGTCGCCGCGGATTTCTATGCGCCCCCCTTTGACCGTGCCGCCGGTAGCGCATAGTTGCTTGAGCTTCTGGCCCAGGTCCTGGAGATCCCGGTCGGAGAGAGCCAGATCGTGGATGACGGTCACCGTCTTGCCGCCGCGGCCTTTGATCTCTCGCCGAACGCGTGGAGAATGCTGATTCGCCGGGGCCGTGGGTCTGTCGGCGCACACGCACGGGTCCTTGCCGCAGCGGGGACAGAGCTGCTCATGCTTGCCGTCCGTGGAGTAGACGATGCGATTCATGTGTTCAACTGAGCTGTCGCGCAGATTCGGGGATAGACCGAATCAGCTCTCGGCCATCACGATGATGTCGAGCGTCCGGTCCGTGTGCTCGCACGGTATGTCGAGATCCTGACGCACGCACGAGTACATCGTCCTGCGCTCGCCCAGACTGGCGAGTATCTCATCGGCCAGTCCCGCCGGGTCGACTGCGCGGCCGGCCGGATTGCTGATCCGGTAGCCGGCGAGGCAGTCGACGATACGACTCTTCGGATCCATGTGAGCCTCCTCAAATGTAGCAACCAATCACTTCTACAACAGGTGACGCTCCGTGGCTTCCCGTTCAAGCTGTTCGCGAAAACTCGGATGTGCAATGTCGATCAGCGCGCGTGCCCGCTCCCGGACCGACTTACCGTGCAGGTAGGCGCGGCCGTATTCGGTGACGAGCCAGTGCACGTCGCCGCGCGACGTCACCACGCCGGCGCCCTCGTCGAGATGCAGCACGATACGTGAAATCGTATCATCCCTTGCCGTGGAGGGAAGGGCCAGCACCGGGACACCGCCCTTGGACCGCGCCGCGCCGCGCATAAAGTCCACCTGGCCGCCGATGCCCGAGTATACGTGGTAACCCATGCTGTCCGAGCAGACCTGACCGGTCAGATCGACCTGGATGGCCGAGTTGATGGCCACCATCTTCTCGTTCTTGGCGATGATAAACGGGTCGTTGACGTAGTCGGACGGATGGAACTCCACCAGCGGATTGTCGTCGATAAAATCAAACAATTCGCGCGACCCCAGGACGAAACGGGCGACCACCTTGCCCGGGTGCAGAGTTTTCTTGCGCCCGGTGATGACACCGGCCTCCACCAGTTCGACCAGGCCGTCCGAAAACATCTCCGAGTGCAGACCCAGGTCTTTGCGGTCCTTGAGGTAGTGCAGTACGGCATCGGGGATGCCACCGATGCCGAGCTGCAGGGTAGCACCGTCTTCGATCAGTTCGGCGACATAGTGCCCGATCTTCGCGTGCTGCTCCGATATCCTCACGCGCGGCAGCTCCACGATCGGCCGATCGTCCTCTACGACGTAGTCGAGGCGATTGACGTGAATGAAGTTGTCGCCGTGGACGCGCGGCATGTGATCGTTGATCTGGGCAATGACATACCGGGCCGTCTGGGCGGCAGCCTGCGTGCATTCCACGCCGACCCCATAGCTGCAGAATCCGTGTTCGTCCGGTCGCGACACATGAATCAGCGCGATATCCAACGGGAGCTGTCCGTTGAGAAACAGGCCCGGGACCTCCGAGAGAAACCTGGGTGTGTAGTCCGCGCGGCCCTCCCGCACGGCCTGCCTGACGTTCTTGCCGGTAAACAACGAGCGATGGCGGGAATGACCTTCCCATTCCGGCTCGGCGTACGGGGCCTTGCCAAACATCATGAGGTGCTCGATCTCTACGTCTTCCACCTCCTTGCCGCGACGCATCATGGCTTCGACCAGCGTCTCCGGCACGGCGCAGCCGGGATGGATGTACACCCGCATACCCGACTCCAGCACGGAGAGCGCTTCGTCGGCGGTTACACACTTTTCTGCGTAGCGGGCCGCCCACCTTGGTTGCCGGTCCGTGGCCGGGCCGGCCTGGTGTGAGGCCTCGGGCATCAGTTGCTCGCCTTCCCGTCCGACCCTGTGGCGTCGACCGTTTCCATCCGCTCGCGTATGCTCGAAATCTTGATGACACCCTGGTCGATGTACACGCCGGCGGCCAGATCGGAATCCGCCACGATGGCGCTGCGGGGCCCCATGCCTGCGAGTTTGCGCAGGTAGGGCAGTGATGCGTTGGCCAGCACGTACGAGGACGTGCGTGCCACCAGGGCCGGCAGGTTGGGTATGCAGCAGTGAATTACGTCCTCTTCCACGTATGTCGGATGCTCGATCGTCGTGGGCCGGGACGTGGCCACACAGCCGCCCGTATCGATGGCTACGTCCACAATGACCGCGCCTGGTTTCATCTTGCGCACGAGATCGTGCGAGATGAGTGCCGGCGCCCGTTCGCCGTGTACCGATGCCGCGCCGATCAGCGCATCGGCTGTGGGCACGAGGTGCTCCAGCAGGCGCGTGTGCGGAAAGCGGGTCATGACCCGGCCGTCGAACTGATCGTGAATGCGGCGCAGTACATCGGAATCGACATCGAACACCGTTACGTGCGCACCCATGCCCAGGGCCGATCGTGACGCCGCCCAGCCCACGGCGCCGCCGCCCAGGATCACGACGTGCGCCGGTGCGGTGCCCGGCAACCCTCCGAGCAGGATGCCGCGGCCGCCCTCGGAAGACGGCAAGACCCGGGCCGACATCTCCACGGCCAGTGGGCCGCCGATCTGGCTCATCGCCTGCTGGATCGGTGCGCGGCCGTGCTCATCG
>JAUVRN010000249.1 GCA_030597645.1 Candidatus Zixiibacteriota bacterium | reverse complement strand
GCTACAAAACCGCCGCTTCGGCTGCAACGTTGTTGGCGGGCCCGCTTCCCCGCTATGCGGGAGGTAACAGACCCATCTTCGCCTTGGGCTCCTTGGGCCGGTGAATGCGGCGGAACTCGAAGCCCGCGATATTGAGCGTCGGCAGTGCTCCGCAGATCAGCACGGCCTGCCTCAGGATCAGTCCACCGCTCAGGCCGAGCAACGCACCCACTATCACCGGGCCCAGCAGCTGATCCATGTCACCGGTCGAACGGTACGCCAGGATCATGAGAACCAGCGGCACGCCGAGGCCCAGGATAAAGTAACCCCAGACGAACATGCGTTTGTGAAGGATCCGATGTGCGGACTCTCGCGGGTCGGGATGGCTCAATGCCCCCTGCAGGAAGAACGCGATGGCCAGCACTTCGACGGCTACCAGGACGGCCGCCTCCAGCGCCATCACGCGAATGGCCTCCGCAACGGTCGACGCGTTGGCGAAGATGCTCGCCGCATCGGCCAACAGCGCGACGCCGAGCATGATGGCGAAGTGCCCGGTGACCAGGGCGGAGATGACGAAGACCACCGGCACCGCACCCGAACGCCAGAACGGTATTCCCTTGGACGCGCCGAGCAGGATCCCGGTGTAGGCCATGGTCCCCACCGCGAAGATGATACCGAGTACGGAAAGTATGTTCATGATCGTCTGGCCACCGGCTGTGTCGCCAAAGCTGGTGAACTGGCGAATAACCAGATGAATGAACGAAATGGCCATGAATACGGAGATGACAATCGTCCCCCGGGAGATCCAGGACGTTCCCGGTTTCATGGCGGAGAGCACGGCGTGGCGCGGCGAGCCGAGGTCGGCCATTAGGAACAGCGTCCCGATGGCCAGGGCGGGAAAGGCGATCCACAGCCCGATGGTCGTGGACAGCACGAGTCCGTCGCCGAGGAAGCTGTTGATGGCCGCGATTACGTATGCGCCACCGGCTATACCTCCCAGGAAGAGGTACACGGCAATGAGCCAGCTCCAGTCGTGTTGCATCTGCCCATTGACTTTGGGATCCATGGTCTATCTCCTCAGTCGTGCTCTATGATCTCAGGTCCTGTGACACCCGGCAGCCCGTTGAAAAAGTCATTTCAGCTACGATTCCGTTTCCTGGGCTGCTACCGCGGTAGCAGGTAGTACACCTTGGGTTTGTTTCCAAACTCAGGGTTGAGTACCTGCCCCCGTTCCTTCTTGATCAGAGTGGACGCCTCACTGTCGGGATCGTCGAGGTCGCCGAAGACGCGCGCATTGGCCGGACACGCTTCCACACAGGCGGGATCGCGACCCTCTGCCACCCGATCCAGACAGAAGTCGCACTTGGTCGCCACACCGACCCCCGACGTTTCTTCCCACGCCTGTTTCTGGAACACTTCCAGCGGCGACAACTCCAACCCATCCGGGAAGTAACTCTCCCACTTTTCTACGCTGTAGCGCGCGCCGTATGGACAGGCCATGATGCAGTACTTACACCCCATGCACTTGTCCTTGTCCACGATCACCACACCGTCGTCACGCTTTTGCGTGGCGCCCGTGGGGCACACCTCCATACACGACGGCTCTTCGCACTGCATGCAGAGTACCGGCAGTGACTGCCGCACCGTATTCGGGAACGTGCCCACTTCGCCCATCAATACGCGGGCCCAGAAGACACCCGGCGGCGTGTGATTGGCCGTCTTGCAGGCCATGCTGCACGAGTAGCAGCCGTAACATCTCTTGAGATCGATGACCATTCCGTAGCGTGGCATGTCTGACTCCGATCGCACTCGCTTCGTGGTGTCCTGAACTGCTGTCGTACTAGTCATTGACCTTGTAGATCTTCACCCGTGCACAGATGTCCTGGTTGAACGTCAGCGGGTCGGTGTGTTCGAGGTCCATCTCCACCAGGTCGTTGAAAAACGTCCCCTTGCCCTTGGCCACGGGCATGTACTTGCCCCAGTGCCCCGCGACCGCGGCTATGGCGAGATGGTGGGGCTCGATCCCTTGACTGAGAGACACCCAGCCGCGGACTTTGTGGCCCTGCGGGTTCTCCATCCACACTTTGTCGCCGTCGGCAATCCCCTTCTCCCGGGCGGTGTCCGTGTGCATCTGGATCGCATACACGCCGGGATCTTCCTGCGAGCACTCGTCGAGCCAGGGATTCTGCTGCGTCATCGAGTTGCAGTGCATGACCGCGCGCCAGTAGAACGTGTTCATGTCGTATTCGGGATCGGTCTCCGTGTGCGTGGGACACGGATACCAGTCGGCCAGGGCTTTGAACCGTGACCAGTCGAACGCGAAGAAGTCGTCGCCGCCAAACTCCTTCCACAGCTTGTCGATCTGCTCACCCGAATCGATGAAGTATTCAAAATAGACGGGTACCCGGGAGGGATTGAACCACTTCCAGTACACGTCCTCCTTGTTCTTGGGCCAGGTGAACACCCCGGTCTTGCGTACGTGCTCGAGGCCGTGCTCCTCGCCGAAACGGTCTTTGAGCAGGCGGTCGGTGACCTCCGCCCACGAGTGGAAGACACTACCGTCCTCCACCAGCTTGTACTTCTCGTCCATCTCCCCACCGTACCGCACGCCGACCGAATCGTTGAGCCCCTTGTAAAAGGCGCCGAGGATGCCCAGGCGCTTGCAGATGTCCATCATGACCTCATTGAAATCGCGACGCTCGTGCATCGGCTCTATCACTGGCTGGCGGATCGTCCAGCCCCAGTCGTCTTCGCCCTGCGGGTGCGAAAACGTGGATGGGAAGCTCACCGCCGGCGTGTACCGCTCCAGGAAACAGGCGTCGGGCAGCACGATGTCCGCCACGGCCTCTTCGAACTCGGTGATGTAGAGCTGGAAGGAGAAGATGAAGTTGAACTTCTTGAGAAAGTTCTCCGTCACCGCCTCCGAGTTGCCCATGGTCATGACCGAGTTGGACCCGAAGTTGATCATGACATCCGGCTTGTACGGAATCTTGAAGCGCTCCAGCATCTCGAACCAGCGCGGACTGGTGATCGTGAACGCATTATAGATCGACGTCGGAAACATGTCGTGCAGGTCCAGCCGCTGCGGGGCCTTGGGCACCCGCAACGGGTATGGCTTGTGATCGTACACCCAGGCACCCGCTACCAGCAGACCATCCGGGCACGGGTATGGGATCTGGTGCGGCTTGCCGGTCTTCTCGTAACCCTTGCTGACCGTGGCACCCAACCCGAGTGCACTGCCGTAGGTATCCGCTGCACCGACGATGTGGTTGACCATGTCAATGGAGAGGCACGTCCAGCCGGAGTTGGTGTGTCCCTGGGCGCCACGGCAGAAGTGCGTCGCCACCGGGCGCCGCGGGATCTTCCTGGGACCCATGCTGGTCTGGATGGTGACCGTCTAGCCGATCTCCGCCGCTTCGCCGAACTCCCTGGCGATGCGGCTGACCGTCTTGGCCGGCACCCAGGTGATCTTTTCCACGTACTCCGGGGTGTACTTCTTGACGTGCTCCTTGAGCAAATCAAAGCCCGGGCGACACTCCGTGCCGTGCACGTTGTACGAGCCGGTGAGCGCCACCTCGTGGGCCTCGTCCTCGTACTCGACCCGGGTGACGGACGGGTCGTTGTGCACCTTGGGGGCACCATCCACCAGGTCCCAGACCAGCGGCTTGTTGGTCTCCGGGTCGCGCAGGTAGCGTCCATCCGAGGGGCGGATCAGGTATGGAGCGTTGGTCTTGTACATCAGGTACTCGGCGTCGTAGATGCCGTGCTCGTTGAGCAGCGAATTGACGAGACCGAGCGCCAGCGCACCGTCGGTGCCGACGCGGATGGGCACCCACTCGTGGGCCTTGGAGGCCTGTGCGCTCTGGAACGGGTCGAACACCACGTTCTTGAATCCCCGGGCGCGAGCGTCGGCGACCTGCGTAGCGTTCTGGACCGCCACGTGGCCGGCACCGTGTCCCTTGGAGCAGCCGAAGTTGAGCGCGTAATTACAATTGGCGAAGTCGGGAATAATGGACCAGGAGGCGTGCATGATCCCGTTCATGAAGTGTGCACCGTTGCCGCAGTGCAGCCCGCCGCCGGCCACCCAGTAGTTGGGCGTGCCGACGCCCTTCATGAAGCCGTTTCCGCCTGCGCGGATCTCTGCAGCCTGGGTCGTGGTCGCCTGGAAGAAGGCACCCCGCGGATCACGGTCGTGACACTCCTGCAGCTTCTTCGTAATGGTGTCGAGTGCTTCCTCCCAGGAGATGCGTTCCCACTTGGGAT
>JAUVRN010000441.1 GCA_030597645.1 Candidatus Zixiibacteriota bacterium | reverse complement strand
GAATCATGAGCTCACCTTCCGAGCGTTGGTCCTCATACACAAGGGTTCTCTATACTAAAGGTATCGGGTCCGGCAAGTTGAAAACTTACCGCCCGGTCTAATCATGGACACGAGGGGCGAATCGATATTCCGCGGTCAGCGGAGCAGGGTCATCTTGACCAGCTGACGGCGCTCGCCGGCTTCCAACCTGGCGAGGTACACACCGCTGGGCAGCCGTTTGCCGTGCGAATCGGTGGCATCCCAGTTGAGGGTGTACCGGCCGACTTGCTGAGGACCGCTCACCAGTGTCCGTACTCGCCTGCCCAACAGGTTGAAGACGTCGAGTTGGACATCCTGCGCAGCATCGAGGGTGTACTCGATGGTTGTCGAAGGGTTGAAGGGGTTTGGATAATTGGGCAGCAGCGCCACCTCATCGGGACGCACTTCGTCCGCCGTACCCGTCGCTCCGGAATACTGTTCACGTGCGCGCGCCGCAGCCGCCAACCAGTCCTCGTAGCTCTCTGCACCGACGATCGCCATCGCAAAACGCCCCTGATCCGCGCCGTCGGGCTGTGCCGTCAGTGCGAGCAGGAACTCCTCGGCAGCCGCCGGATCCGACGTGGTACCAGGTGTGGGAAGCGCGTCCACCGATCCCTGCGTCGCCCGGACATCCACCGTTGCACTGCCGGACAACCAGACGGCACCCAACCACAGTCCGTCACCCTGCACCAGTACGCCATGGGGTACGGGTGTTACAGCGGTTTCGATGCCGGAAAGGTCCCAGTGGAACCACGCGCCGAACGACACGGGCACACTGCCCGGCAGGATGCGATCCCACGCATAATCGTAAATAATATAGTCGCCCGCGCCCGCTGCGGCAGCCCGTACGGTCTGCTGCAGCTCTATGCCTGCCGGATCGACGCGGCGGGTATCACGAAGGACCGTGGCGGACAACTGCCGCGTGTCTCCCGGAACAAGCTGTCCATCCGGCGCCGGTTCAAAGGGCATCGTGCCGCCCATCGCGGCAGCATCATGACCGGCGTGACGGAGCCGCAGTCCGCCTTCGAACGGTACGGCGCGTCCGTTCCAGGCAAACCCCGTACCCGTGACGTCGAGCGCGACCGAGCCGAAGTCGTCGAATCGGCCGACGTTCGTGGCCGCGGCCCGCATCTGGTTGCTCGTCTGTGCCAGGGTTGCAGCTTCGGGCGAGTCGCCCACGCGAACGCCGATCGTGACGGTGGTGTCCAGCACGGGGGACTCGGACCGGAAGTGGACATCCAGCCAGATGCGGTCGCCGGGTACGCGGACTTTTGCACTCGCGAGTGTAAAGGGCAGTTCGGCCATTCCGTCAGCGACACGGATGTAATCGAAAAAGAATTCGGCTTCACTCCCGATGACGTCGCTCGATTCGTGCGGCTCCAGCGTGATCGTTACTCGCTCGAAACCCCGACCGCGGTTTTGGAGCAACAGAGACAGCGGCGAGGTGGCCATTTCAGCTTCGGCCACAGCGGGGTCCATAATGATCGGCACATCCCACACCCACTCCACAGGTCGCGGCGAGGCCAGGTAGTCGATCGCAGCCGGAATGTTCAGGAGACCGTAGCCGGTCTGATTGTCAGGACCGGGAGTGCCGATATCCGTTGCGGAATGCACCAGAGCCTGCTTGATCTCGAGCGGTGTCGCATCGGGATTGTACTGACGCAGCAGCAGCACCGCGCCGGCTACGTACGGTGCGGCCATGGACGTGCCGGTCATGATCTGATAGCCGCCGCCGACCTTGCAGCTGCGCACGTTGACGCCGGGTGCAAGAATCTCCGGCTTGATGATGTCGGGATTGCAGCTCGCTGGACCGCGGGCCGAGAATGGAGCCGCGTCCGGGACCGCCGCCTGGGCGTCCACCGCGCCCACGGCAAAACACTTTAGTGCCTCGTCGCCCCGGTCGGCGGGAATACGCAGCGAGCCGGGTCCGGGTCCTTCATTGCCTGCGGCGAAAATGACCACGGCGCCGAGTGCTTCCAGGTTGTCGACCACCTGCCAGAACGTCTCATCGCACACGGGCAGAATGCCCTGCGGCACACCCCACGAATTGATCACAACATCCGGGATGTCCGAGCGCGTGGTCGGATCACCGTCCGGGTCGGCCAGCCACTGGAACGCATCGAGCAGATCCTGAATGGTCTGCGAAAAGGTAAGGCCTCGATCCACCACGCCCGCGGCGATCCACTCGGCGTCGGGAGCGATACCGACGGTATCGTCTGTCTGCCGTCCCAGCACGGTGCCGATTGTGTGCGTGCCGTGCCCGACGGGATCGTCGGGAAACGTGCCCCCGAAAGGATCACGCCAGGAGGCCGCGACGCCTGTGCGCAGGCCGCGATAGCGATCTTTGAGAGCCGGATGTAATCCGTCCACGCCGGTATCGATGCTGGCGACCAGCGTCCCCTTGCCGGTCAGGCCCGAATTCCAGAGTGCACGTGCGCCCACGGCGTTCTGTCCGGCGGCTGTGGCGTCCACTGCAGCCGTGACCGAAACGGAACGCACAGGATCGGCACCCAGCAGCGGTGCGTCCTCAATCACCGAAGCGACACCGGGTAGCGTTGCCAGTCGCATTACATCAGCGGCGTTCACCTGGAGGGCGAGCATCGGCGCCAGCCAGTAGCTTCGCTCGATGGTGATGTCGATGGCAGCCCCAGATGCGGACGCGATGCACCGGTTGGTCCGCCG
>JAUVRN010000111.1 GCA_030597645.1 Candidatus Zixiibacteriota bacterium | reverse complement strand
GGTCCAGCGAGATCAGGTCGGGAGGGGTCTTCTTCACCTTTTCCAGGGCGTCGAAACCGTCGTTCGCGGTGATCACCGTGAAGCCGGCTTCGTTCAACGCCGCCGTGAGGAACCGGCGTACATCCTCCTCGTCGTCCACCACGAGAATCGTCTTGCCGATCGGTGTAGTCATGTTCTGCTCCTGTCTGCGACGTCAGGCCGCTTCCTTCGCCATGGTGAGAAGGGCCATGAGTCTCTTGCGGGGCAGCGTGATCCGGAAGCGGGACCCCTCGCCCTTTTTGGTACGGATCGTGATCTTGCCGCCATGCCCCTGCCCGATCTTGCGGGTGGTCAGAAGCCCCAGTCCCGTGCCTTCGCCCCCCTTGGTGGTGAAGAACGTGGTGAAGATCTTACTCTTGAGTTCGTAGTCCATGCCGAGGCCGTTGTCCTGGACCTCGAAGATGACATTGCCCTTCTCACTCTTGCAGCGAACCACCACCCGGCAGTTGCGTTGTTCACTCATCTGGCACGCGTCAAGCGAGTTGGACACCAGGTTGGTAAGGCAGGTGTGCAGGCCATTCGGATCGAGCGGGGCCGGCTTCATGCCGGGTGTGATCTCGGCCTGTAGATCGATGTGGGACCTGCGGGCTACCTCCCGGTACAGGTCGACGATCTCGGTCACCAGCTCGTTGGGGTCGACCATGCGTACCCGGGGCAGGCGTCCCTTGGCAAAGCTGAGGAAGTCCTTCACCAGCGACGTGGTCTTGTCGAAATTGCGCTCCAGTATGTCCCAGCCCTGGCTGATCATCGCCTTGTCCTCCTTCTGGAGTCCGAGACCGACGATATACTTTCCGCCTTCCAGTCCCATCAGGATATTCTTCACACTGTGCGCCAGGCCCGCCACCGTCTGACCGACCGCGGCCAGGCGCTCCGCCTCGATCTTCTCATCTTCCAGTTTTTTCAGCTCCGTGACATCCGTGCTGATCTCGATAATGTGTTCCGGCCTCTGCCCGCGGCGCGTGAGGGGCGCGGTCGTCACGACGTAGTGGGTGCGCTCACCGGACTTGTTGATACCGACTTGATTGGATTTGTGCGTAGCGCCGTCCTTGAACGATTTGGCGGCCGGGCAGTGGGGACACTTGCGCTTGCGTTTCTTGTAGACTTCGTAGCAGTGCCTGCCGGCATCGTCCCCGAACTGGTCACGAAAGGCGGCGTTGGACCGGATGATGCGAAAGTCCCGATCGATGATGGCTATGTAACAGGGCACCCGATCGAACAGGATCTGGTACTCCCGCTGCCACCGATCGGTATCCACCACGTTGCGCGACATCTCGAGGACGTAGTCGACGGAACCGCCCGGTTTCGTGTGGAGGGGTGAGGAATGAACCACGTAGTGCGCCGTGTGGCCGTGCTGGTCTGTGCCGACCTCGTCGGTAACACGCACGACCCCGTCGGTGAATGTCGCCATGATCTCGCAGTTCGGGCAGGGTTTTCTCAGCCCCTTGTACACTTCGAAGCACTTGTGTCCCTTCCAGGATCCGAACGACTCCTCGAAGGCGCTGTTGGCTTCGACCACGTTGTAGTCGCGATCGATGACGGCCACGTTGAACGGCATCTGTTCCAGCAGCTCGTGCTGGGTCCAGGTGACCGTCCAGGGACGCGTGCGATCAGGCATGGACGTCTCCGGTGCGCGCCGACAGCTCGGCCGCCAGGCTCGTGATGGTCTCGATGAACAGGGCGACGTCGATCGGCTTCTCGAAATACCCGGCCGGCGGGGGGATCGCTTTGTCCGACACGTACTCCCGGAAATCGAAATCCTTGGCCTGCGCCACGCCACTTATGATCAGCACCGGTATCGAGCGCAGCCGTGCATCGGCCTTCATCCGCGTGTAGAGGGAGAACCCGGACTCCCTGGGCATCATGATATCGAGACACACCAGCTGTGGTGTGCTCTGGCTCAGACAGGCCCAGGCCGCCTCGCTGCTGGAGGCCGTCTCCACCTCGTAGCCATGCTGGCTCAGGATGGTCGTCAGGTAGACGCTCACATCCGGTTCGTCGTCGATGATGAGAACCCGGGGTGCGTGCTGTGCAGACATCAGTTGCTCCCTTTCACGACGGCAGGCAGGACCACGTGATTGTAACCGGGCCGCCTCAGGAGATCTGCCATGTCCGGTTGCAGATAGTCGGGCAGTGGTGTTTCGTGGCAGGTTCGACACTGCGCATGGTCCGGTCTGTCTGTGAGCTCCAGGGTCTTCCGCCTGTGGCACGACACACAGAGGTCATGCATCGCATCGACGTAGGAGGGCGCCCGATAGGACTTCACCTCGATGGTGACGCCCGGCGGCACCAGATCGCGGTGGCAGGCATCGCACGGCAAGGCGGAGCCGGCGGTGCGATATACCCCCTCTTCGTGGCAGATCACACAAGCGATACTGGCGCCCTTCGGGCTGGCATGCCAGTCGTGCTGGAACGCATCCGCCATCTGATACATCCGGCGGTGACAGGTTGTGCAGCCCGACTGCTTGTCCAAAGGTGCGTTCATATGGTGGCAGAGCACACACGACGCTTTGTCACCGTTGGCCGAAACGTGCCGTGGGTGATCGAACGCCACGCCGAAGCCGTCGCGGTTTCCGTCGATAAACAGGGTATCCCCGCCCCGGGCCGCCTGGGCAGAAACCTGAGAAACGCCGCTACTCCGGATCCGTTCGCCGGGCATCAGGGCCACGCCCACGGCCAGGGCCATCACGAAGGCGAAAGAGTAGCGCGTGCGGGCTGCCACAGGGGGCGAGCCCAGCCATACCTCGCCCGATCTGCTGAATTCGGGTGACGCGTGTGGGTCTGCCTCCCGCTCGTGGGGCTGTTCCGACCAGATGTGGAAATGCTCCACGGCGGACAGAAACACCAGAGCCATAAAGGAGAGAATGCCGGCCGTTACTGCGAACTCCATCCACGACGGAAAGTAGAAGTCGCCCGTCGCCCCGATCATGGTGAGGCCACCCGTGTTGATCCGATTCAACACCATGCCCAGCACCACCAGGGAGCATCCGATCCACTGCCCGGACACAGCACGACGGACCCGCCCGATGGCGAACAGGATCATCGGTATGACCGCCATCACGAGCAGTTCGAAGACAAACAGGAAGCTCTCCCACGATCCGTCCAAGATGAGAGCCCACTGTCCGGCGGCGGAGATGGTGCCCAGGCGTACCACGAGATAGAGGCCCAGTACCCATGCCGCGGCCTTGCAGAGGCGGGCCACCAGGTCCGTTTCGGGTTTGCGCCGATAAAGCCACGAGGTCGCCAGGCCCTCGAAGGAGACCATGACGAGTCCCAGCGCCACGGCAGAGATGAAAAAGAGAATGGGCAGCAGCGCCGAGTACCACAGCGGATGCAATTTGAACGGCATGATCAACACCAGCGAACCGAGGGAAGACTGGTGCAGGGTCGACAGCATGATGCCCAGCAGCACCAGCGGAAACCGCAACTTCATCAAGACACTTCGCACGCGGGCCCACCGGCTGGTCGATTCGAGCGGCACCGGACTGAACTCCAGGAGCAGCACGCTGGTGTACAGCATCACGCACCAGCCGATTTCGAAGAGGGGCGAGTGGGGGTTCCAGTAGATCATCATGTGCCAGATGTTCCACGGCAGCCCCAGATCCACCAGTAGCGAGAGGATCACGGCGACGTAGCCGAGGAAGGCCGTGAGCACGGCCGGGCGGACGATCGGCCGAAAGCGCTCCTGGCGCATGATGTAGACGATCGCGGTAATGACGAAGCCGCCTGAGGCCAGGGCGACCCCGGCCATGACGTCAAAGCCGATCCAGAGGCCCCAGGGCGTCGCATCGGTCAGGTTGGTGGTGGCGCCCAGGCCGAACATGTAACGCGTCAGCGCCACAGCCGTGGACAGACCTACGAGCATCCACAGGATGGTCTTGGTGACGTGCACTCGGTTCATGGTCTATTCTTCCTCGGACCCATGGCCGCCCTGCAGTTTCTGACGGCGCTTGATGATCCAATTGAGCCCCAGCATGAATGCGCCCATGCCGACGAAGGCCGGGGCCACGCTCTGCATGGCCGCTTCGATGGTCTTCGGCAGCGCGATATCCATGGCCGGTCGGTACGAGAGGAACTCCAGGTCGACATCCGACAGGTAGAGGACGCCTGTGCCGCCGAACTCGTGTTCACCCCAGACCCGGTCGATGTAACGATCGGGATGGTCGGCGATCCGCTGATGGGCCAGGACCAGGAGGTCTTCGCGTTCACCAAAAATCGTGGCATCCTCAGGACATGCCGCGATACACGCGGGTTCGCGCCCGTCGCGAATGCGATCGATGCAGAGGGTGCACTTGCGAACGTACGGTAACGCGCGGTCCCAGTCGTAGCGCGGGATCCCGAACGGGCATGCCATCATGCAGTAGCGGCAGCCCAGGCACTTGTTTTCGTCGTACACGACGGCGCCTTCGGCCGTCCGCTGAAGCGCGCCTACAGGGCAGGCGGCCGCACAGGCCGGCTCAAGGCAGTGCCGGCATTGTATGCGGACGTAGCGTCCTTCCGGCTGCTGCCTCAGTATGGACGTCCAGTTCTTTGCAGAAAGACCGTCATTTTTCTGCCAGACAGTGGGGACGTCGACCGGCAGATCGTATTCCGCATTGCAGGCGCTGACGCACTCCAGACAGCCGATGCACTTGGTCACGTCGGTCAGTATGGCCTTGCTCACACCGGAGCTCCTTTCTTGCCCAGGGTGGTCGCCACATCTTCATCCACCCGGGCCGGAAACTTCCAGGCTATCGTCATGATCAGTTGGGACAGCGGCATCAGAACGCAATGCGCGATCTTGGTGAACGGCAGCAGGACGAAGATGATCTCAGCCGACAGGATGTGCGTCAGCATCAGCGTCTGGTATACGGCGGGCGACAGGCTGGTGTTGACACACAGGTATCCGGATACAAAGGGGACGATGAGCATCAGCGGCCACAGGTAGTCCTGCTTGCGGCTGATCGCGCGTGCTCGTCTGCTGCCGATGCGGCCCGCCCAGATCGCCAGCCCAAAGATGATCGTGCTGAGCGTCAAAAGGTCGGCCCAGTTCCTGGGCAGCGCACTCCAGCCGACGCCCAGAGCGGCCTGCCACAACTGGATGTGTGCGAACAGGAACACGGGCACGAGGATCAGGCCGACGTGGAACAGGAACGCGGACAAGCTGTAGAACGGCCGGTGATTCAGCATTCGCTTGACGGGGAAGATCCATTCGAGCGTACGGGTCAGCGTCAGGCGCCAGGGAATGCTCTTGTCGCCGGCCCGGTTGTAGGCCTCGACCAGACCCCAGATGTCGAGGATGAACACGCGTGCGAGGCCCAGCAGCATGATGGCAAACGTCAGTCGAAACAGGGGTCCGCGCGCAAACTCAAGCAGTGATTCCACGCTCTGGCTCCTTCTCCTCCGCCGGCTTCTCGCCTGCCTCGGGCGTGCCGAACACGATCGCCTTGTAAATCAGATCGTGAAGGCCGACTACCTCGCAGTCGACCTTTTGGTCTTCCATCAGCTCACGCAGTTGTTTCTTGCAGTTGGCGCAGGGGGCCACCACGTATTTGGCCCCCGTGCGTCTGATCTGCTCGGCCTTGGCTTTGCCTGCGACCGTCGTGCGATACGGCCGGATTTCATCGATGGAAACGGTCCCGCCTCCGCCTCCGCAGCAGATGTTGTTTTCGCGGTTGGGAGTCATCTCAACGAAGTCGGCGCAGAATGCTTTCAGCAATTCCCGCGGCTCGTCAAGAATCCACTTCTGGCGGGCGACGTTGCAGGGATCGTGATACGTTACCCGTTCCGTGATCGTATTCGGTTTGAACCTGAGTCGCCCGTCCTTAAACGCCTTGTAGGTGTACTCCATGATGTTGACCACCGGCAGGGCCTGATCGCCACCGCAGTGTGTCGGCACGAAGTACTTGGCGGTACGGGAGGCGTGGCCGCACTCGCCGATCAGAATGTTCTTGCCCTCCAGGCGCCTCGCCTCGGCATCGAGCTTGCGCACGACGCGTTCCAGGATACGGTCGCTGTAGAAGAGGCCATAGTTGATGGCGTCGAAGTAGCCGGTGCCCAGCGTCCACGAATCGCCCGTGACGGAGAAGACGGCCGCGATGCCCATCAGGGTCTCGGCCTCCATCAGGTAGTCGCTGACGGCCGGGAAGAAGACCCAGTCGCACCCCACCTGATCGCGGGGGAAGGTGATGTCTACGCCCTTTTCCTCCTTCATGTCCTCTTCGAGGAATTCCAGCGTATCGATCAGTGCCGGCACGGGGATGGCGGATGTGTTGCCCGTGGATCCTTCGAGCTGCTCGCGGGTGCTGATGACCAGGGCACGCGGGGCGATGCCGATTTCGCCGAGGATGTAGCGCCCCAGGTGGGTGATCAGCGCGTGATCGATGCCCGCCGGGCACTCCAGCGTGCAACGTTTGCAGGCTGTACAGTTCCAGAAGGAGTCGGCCATCCTCTCGACATCCTCATCCGTGAGGTGGCCCGTACCCAGCAGCCGCCCGCGCACCGATCCGCCCATGGTGAAATGACGGCGATACACTTTGAGAAGCAGCTCGGAGCGGTGGCAGGGAATGTCGTCCGGATCACCTGTGGCCATGTAGATCTGGCAGCTGGTTGCGCAGCGGGAGCACTTGGCGCTCATGCGGATGAAGTGGTCGAGGGCGAAGCGGTAGTTGGAATGCCT